>DASXRH010000526.1:0-5000 GCA_036506715.1 Acidimicrobiales bacterium | reverse complement strand
GACGACGCCTACGCCGAGGACTACGACGGCTACGACGAGCCCTACGACGACGTCTACGACGACGAGGTCTACGAGGACCCGACCGGCGGCGGCTACGTCGACCCCCGGGGCGGGGCCATGGCCCCGCCGACGGCGAGGGCCCCGCGGGGCCGCTCGTCGCGGCGGGCCCCCGACCGCGACCTGCGCACCGCCGTGCTGGTGGGCGTCGGCTTCGCCGCCGTGGCCCTCGGCCTGTTCAAGGCGCTGGGCCCGCTGGGCGGCATGATCGTGGTCGTCGCCGTGCTGGCCTACGCCGCCTACGAGTACTTCGTGGCCGTCAACACCGCCGGCTTCCAGGCCCCCATGCCGGTGGGGGTGGCCGCCACGGCCGGGTTGGCGATCGCCGCCTACAACTACGGCGAGGCGGCCATCCCGCTGGTCCTCGTGCTGGCGGTGGCGGTCAGCTTCCTCTGGTACCTGGTGGGCGCGGGTGGTGAGCGCCCGGTGGCCAACGTGGGCGTGACCCTGCTGGGCGTCTGCTGGATCGGCCTGTTCGGCGCGTTCGCCGGCCTGCTGCTGGCCGGGCCCCACGGGGTGGCGCTGCTGCTGGCGGCCGTGGTGCCCACCATCGGCTACGACGTCGGTGCCCTGTTCGTGGGGCGCAGCGCCGGGTCGCGGCCCCTGTCGGCCGCCAGCCCCAACAAGACGATCGAGGGCCTTGCCGGCGGCATGTTCCTGGCCGTGGTGGCGGCCGTCGTGTTCGCGGTGGTCGGGGTGACCCCGTTCGACAGCTGGTCCGAGGGCCTCAAGCTCGGCCTGCTGGTGGCCCTGGTGGCGCCCATGGGCGACCTGGCCGAGTCGCTGGTCAAGCGCGACCTCGGCATCAAGGACATGGGCAGCATCCTGCCCGGTCACGGCGGCCTGCTCGACCGGTTCGACGCCCTGCTGTTCGTGCTGCCGGCCGTGTGGTACCTGGCCCGGGTCAGCGACTTCTTCAT
The DNA here is from genome assembly GCA_036506715.1 of Acidimicrobiales bacterium. Taxonomy (GTDB): domain Bacteria; phylum Actinomycetota; class Acidimicrobiia; order Acidimicrobiales; family VFJN01; genus ZC4RG19. The sequence goes on along the minus strand of DASXRH010000526.1, from coordinate 4,023 downwards.
TCGCTAGGTGGACCCTCGCGGAAGTCATCGTGGCGTCTCGCCGGCCAGATTCACCGCTGGACGTCGTCCTCGTCGTCGCCGCAGCCGCTGGCTGCGCCTTCCTCCTGCGTCCTCGCCAGCGACAAATCTGCCTCGGCGATACATCCACGTGACTTCCGCGAGCGCCCGCTAGCGGCCGGCCAGCTCGCCAGGGGGCCCGGGCGACGCCGGGGTACCCTCTGGCGGTGGCCGTGACGACCGTCGCCATCGCCGGGTCGACCGGGTCGATCGGCACCCAGACGATCGACGTCGTCCGGGCCGAGCCCGACCGGTTCGAGGTGGTGGCCCTGGCCGCCTGGTCGTCGGCCGATGCGCTGGTGGCCCAGGCCCGGGACCTCCACCCCAAGCTCGTGGTGGTGGGCGATGCCGACCGGGCCGCCGAGGTGGCGGCCGGGGTGCCGCCCGGCACCGAGGTCCAGGCGGGGCCCGAGGCCCTGGCCCGGGTGGGCACGGTGGCCGACGTGTGCGTCAACGGCGTGGTCGGCTTCGCCGGCCTGCGGCTGACGCTGGCCACGCTGGCGGCCGGCCGCCGGCTGGCGCTGGCCAACAAGGAGTCGCTGATCGCTGGGGGCCCGGTGGTGCGGGCGGTGCTCGACCGGCCGGGGGCGGGCCACATCGTGCCGGTCGACTCCGAACACGGCGCCGTCCACCAGTGCCTGGCCGCCAACGCCGGCGGCGACCCCTCCCGCGTGGCCCGCATCGTGCTCACCGCCAGCGGGGGCCCGTTCCGGGGCCGCAGCCGGGCCGACCTGGCCCGGGTCACGGTCGACGACGCCCTGGCCCACCCCACCTGGTCGATGGGCCCCAAGATCACCGTCGACTCGTCGACGCTCATGAACAAGGGCCTCGAGGTCATCGAGGCCCACGAGCTGTTCGGCGTCGACTACAACCGCATCGAGGTGGTGGTCCACCCCCAGTCGATCGTCCACTCCATGGTGGAGATGACCGACGGGTCGACGATCGCCCAGCTCAGCCGGCCCGACATGCGCCTGCCCATCGGCTATGCGCTGGCATGGCCCGACCGCATCGGCACGCCGTTCGGGCGCATCGACTGGGCGTCGTGCGGGCCGCTCGAGTTCGAGGCGCCCGACCACGAGGCCTTCCCCTGCCTGGGTCTGGCCTACGCCGCCGGCCGCCGGGGCGGCACGGCTCCGGCCCTGCTCAACGCGGCCAATGAGGAGGCGGTCGCCGCCTTCCTGGGGGGCCGGATCGCCTGGGTGGGCATCCCCGACGTTCTGGAATCGGTCCTGTCCCGGCATGATGGGGGGCAGGCGGACGGGGTGGATGCCGTCATCGAGGCCGATCGCCAGGGTCGTGAAGCGGCCCGGCGGGAGATCGAGAGGATCACAGGATGACCGAGACGCACCGGCAGGACGAGGCCCCCACCTCGGACCCGCCGACGTCCCCGGCCCCGACCCCGGCGGAGACCTCGACCACCACCACCAACGAGGCGCCGGCGCCCGGCGGCGCACCCGCCGAGCGGGTGGCCTACCAGACCGGTGGCCTGCGGCTGGTCCTGCTGGTGCTGGGCGGTCTGGTCGTCGGCCTCCTGGGCAGCTGGTGGCTGCTCGGCATGATCCTCGGCATCGGCCTGATGATCTTCCTCCACGAGCTGGGCCACTTCGTCACCGCCAAGTGGTCGGGCATGAAGGTCACACAGTTCTTCATCGGCTTCGGCCCTCGCATCTGGTCGTTCCAGCGGGGCGAGACCGAGTACGGCGTCAAGGTGCTGCCGGTCGGGGCCTACGTCCGCGTCATCGGCATGAACAACCTCGACGAGGTCGACCCCGCCGACGAGGCCCGCACCTACCGCCAGCAGTCCTTCCCCAAGCGCCTGCTGGTGGTGTCGGCCGGCTCCTTGGCCCACTTCGCCCAGGCCTTCGTGTTGCTGGTGGTGCTGCTCGGCGTGGTGGGCGTGCCTGGCGGCAGCCTGACCCGCGCGCCGTCGGCCGGCGCGGCCGGGTTCGACATCACCTCGGTCAGCGCCGACAGCCCGGCCCGCGAGGCCGGCCTGCGCCAAGGCGACCGCATCGTCGCGGTCGACGGCGAGGACGCGTCCCGGTTCGACGACCTGCCGGCGGCCATCTCGGCCCACGACGTCGGCGACACCGTCGAGCTGACCGTCAAGCGGGCCGGCGACACCCGCACCCTGGCGGCGACGCTCGGGCCCCGGCCCGAGGGCATCGGCGGCACGCCCGGGTCGACGTTCCTCGGCGTGGTCAGCCGGGCCTTCTACCCGGACAAGTCGCTCGGCGTGGGGGGCGCCATCGTCGCCGCCCCGGGTGAGACGGCCCGGTTCCTGGGCCAGAGCGTGACGGCGCTGGCCGGCGTGTTCAGCCCCAACGGGCTCGGCGACATGACCGACAACGTCACCAACGCCCGCAGCGACCGCGCCGCCCGCGACAGCGGCGAGCAGCCCTCGGCCGCCACCTCCGACCGCGAGCAGCACCGGCTGCTGTCGATCGTGGGCGTCGTTCGCCTCGGAGCCCAGATCGGCGAGCAAGAGGGCCCGGCCCTGTTGCTGCTCCTGTTCTTCGAGATGAACATCTTCATCGGTCTGTTCAACATGCTGCCGCTGCCCCCGCTCGACGGCGGCCACGCCGCGGTGGCCGTCTATGAGCGGGTGCGCTCGCGGCCGGGCCGCCGCTACCACGCCGACTTCACCAAGCTCCTCCCGCTCACCTACGCGGTGGTGATGGGTCTGGTGGTGCTGTTCGTGGCCACGCTCTACCTCGACTTCGTGAATCCACTCAGCCTCAACGGGTAGGCCGACCGCATGGAGCTCGGACAGTCCTCGTACCCGCGCCGCAAGACGCGTCAGATCAAAGTGGGCGGCGTGCCCGTGGGCGGCGACGCCCCCATCACCGTCCAGTCGATGACCACGACCAAGACGGCCGACGTCGACGGCACCCTCCAGCAGATCTACGACCTGGCGATGGCCGGTTGCGACATCGTGCGCTGCACCTGCAACGACGCCGAGGCGGCCGAGGGTCTGGCCCGCATCGTGCCGCGCTCGCCGGTGCCGATCGTGGCCGACATCCACCACCAGCACCGCATGGCGCTGGCGGCGCTGGAGGCTGGGGTCCACTGCCTGCGCCTCAACCCGGGCAACATCCGCCGGCCGGAGCACATCAAGCTCGTGGCCCAGGAGGCCCGCGACCGGGGCGTGCCCATCCGCATCGGTGTCAACGGCGGCTCGCTGCACCCCGACCTGTACAAGAAGTACGGCGACAAGGTCACGCCCGAGGCCATGGTCGAGTCGGCCCAGATGGAGCTGGCGTACTTCGACGAGGTCGGCTTCGAGGACGTGAAGATCTCGGTCAAGGCGTCGTCGGTGCCGCTGATGATCGAGGCCTACCGCCAGCTGGCCGACGCCACCGACCATCCGCTCCACCTGGGCGTGACCGAGGCCGGCCCACTGCCGGGGGGCGTGATCAAGGCCACCGCCGGCATCGGTACCCTGCTGGCCGAGGGCATCGGCGACACCATCCGCTACAGCCTGACCGCCGATCCGGTGGAAGAGGCCCGGGCCGGGCGGGCCCTGCTCGAGGCGATGGGCCTACGCGAGCGCAAGAACGTCGACCTCATCGCCTGCCCGTCGTGCGGCCGGGCCGAGATCGACGTGATCGAGGTCGCCCGCCAGGCCCAGGAGGCCTTCGGCGACCGCCAGATCCCGCTGCAGGTCGCCGTGATGGGCTGCGTGGTCAACGGGCCGGGCGAGGCCCGCGACGCCGACATCGGCATCGCCGCCGGTCGCCAGAAGGGCCACCTGTTCGTGCGGGGCCAGAACGTGGCGGTGGTCCCCGAGGACGAGATGGTGTCGTCGCTGGTCGAGTGGGCCGAGTACATCGCCGAGCACGGGGTCGACGCCGCGCTGGAGCGGGCCCGGTCCACCAGCGACGCCGCCCGCCGGGCCGCCGAGCGCGACCGGGCCGACCTGCTGCGCGAGCAGGGCGACGACGCCAACCAGAGCGAGCAGCGGGT
>DASXRH010000525.1:0-5295 GCA_036506715.1 Acidimicrobiales bacterium | reverse complement strand
CAACCTGTTTCTCGGTCACGAGGAGGTCGGCGGCGTCCGGCTGCTGGACGAGACCGATATGGAGCGGCAGGCGGCCACTGTCCTCAAGCGGCTGGCGGTGCGGATCCCCAGTGTCCGCACCCAGGTCGCCTCGCTGTCGGGCGGCCAGCGCCAGTCGATCGCCGTGGCCCGGGCCACCATGGGCGACCCCAGGGTCGTCATACTCGACGAGCCCACGGCCGCGCTCGGGGTGGCCCAGACCCGCCAGGTGCTGGACCTGATCCACCGCCTGCGCGACCAGGGGCTGGGGGTCATCGTGATCAGCCACAGCCTGGTGGACGTGTTCGCCGTCGCCGACCGCATCGAGGTGCTGCGGCTGGGCAAGCGCGTCGCGAGCTTCCGCACCGCGGAGACAACGGCCGAGGAGGTGGTGGCCGCCATCACGGGCGCCCGCACCGAAGAGGTCCACTCGACCTACACGTCGGAGGCGTCGTGACGGCGCCGGAGGGGACGGACCAGTGACCGTCAGCGACATCGACCCCCGCCTGGTGCAGGCGGAGCCGGGCTTCTCCGGGGCGGTCAAGGAGTTCTGGCGCCGCCTCACCCAGGGCGAGCTGGGCAGCCTGCCCGTGGTGCTGGGGCTGGCGGCCGTGTGGATCTACTTCCAGTCGGCCAACTCGAACTTCTTGTCGTCGGGCAACCTGACCAACCTCATGCTGCAGATCGCCGCCGTGGGCACGATCTCGGTCGGGGTGGTCATGGTGCTGCTGCTGGGCGAGATCGACCTGTCGGTCGGCTCGGTCAGCGGCCTGGCCGCCGCCACGATGGCGGTCCTCAACGTCAAGGACGGCTGGTCGCCGGTGCCCGCCATCGGCGCCGGCCTGTTGGTGGGGGCCGGCATCGGCCTCGTCCAGGGCATATGGGTCACCAAGCTGCGGGTCCCGTCGTTCGTGGTCACACTGGCCGGCCTGCTGGCCTGGCAGGGGGCGCTGCTGCACGTGCTGGGCAGCACCGGCACCGTGAACCTCACCGACAAGACCATCGTGGACCTGGCGGGCACGTTCTTCTCGGATGCCGTCGGCTGGGCGCTGGCCGCCGTGGTGGTGGCGGTCACGGTGGCGACGACCGTGGCCCACCGGGTGCGGTCCCGGGCCGCCGGCCTCACGCCGAGGCCGCTCCGGGCCGACATCGTGAGGCTCGCGGTCATCGCCGTCGGCACGACCATCGCCGTCGCCGTGTTCAACGACGATCGGGGTGTCCCGCTGGCGGTGTGCATCTTCATCGGGTTCGTGGTGATCTTCGACATCCTGACCCGGCGGACCGTGTTCGGCCGCCACGTGTTCGCCGTGGGCGGCAACGCCGAGGCCGCCCGCCGGGCCGGCATCCGGGTCGACAGGGTGCGAGCGGTGGTGTTCATCCTGGCCTCGACGATGGCGGCCGCCGGCGGCATCCTCGGCGCGTCCCGGCTGCTGGCGGTCAACCAGTCGTCGGGCAGCGGCGACGTGCTGCTCAACTCGATCGCCGCCGCGGTCATCGGCGGCACCTCGTTGTTCGGCGGTCGGGGCTCGGCCTGGTCGGCCCTGCTGGGCGCCCTGGTCATCGGCTCGATCGCGAACGGCATGGACCTGCTCGGCCAGGAGTCCGACGTGAAGTTCATGGTCACCGGCGCGGTCCTGCTGGTCGCCGCCACCATCGACGCCGTGTCCCGCCGGGGCCGCCAGGCCTCGGGCCGGGCCTGATCCGCTCGGCCCCCCGTCCACCGGCCGCCCCGTCGCCGCTAGCCATCGGCGAACACCGCCGTTCGCCGATGGCTAGCGTGCCGGCATGGGTTTGCGTGGGGGGATGCGCCGGCGCCGGCTGCGGGCGGCGCTGGCCCTCGGGGTGCTGGCCGGTCTGGTCGGGGGCTGCTCGAACGCGCCCGAGCCGGCCGACGCGTCCGGCCCGACCCGGCCGGCGGGGGGCGAGGCGCCGCCGCCCGAGACCTACACCGGCGACGTCGCCGGGTTCTACGTCGTCCCCGACCCCCTGCCGCGGGGCGAGCCCGGCCAGCTGATCCGTGTCCAGGACCTGGGCGTCACCGGCGGCCAGCACACGGTCCGGGTCATGTACCACTCCCGCGATGCCGAGCGCCGCGACCGGGCCGTCACCGGCATCGTCAGCTACCCGACCGCGCCCGCCCCGCGCCGGGGCTGGCCGGTCACGTCGCAGGCCAACGGCACGGTCGGCCTGGCCTCGCAGTGCGCGCTCAGCCGCCAGGGCCGCCCGGCTGCCGACTTCGGCGTCCAGGGGGTGCACGCCGTCACCGACTACATCGGGCTCGGGCCGGTGGGCGAGATCCACCCGTACCTGTCGGGCCCGAGCGAGGGCAACAGCGTGATAGACGCCGTGCGGGCCGCCCGCCGGCTGCCCGACGCCCACGCCGGGCGGCGGTGGCTGGCCATCGGCCACTCGCAGGGCGGCCACGGCGCCCTGTTCGCCGGCGAGCGAGCCAGGCGCTACGCCCCCGAGCTCGAGCTGCTGGGCACGGTCGCCCTGGCGCCGGCCACCGAGCTGACCCGCACCTACGGCCCCCTCGACGAGATCGTGTCCCGCGTCGTCGGCTCGATGGCGCTCTACGGCGCGGCCGCCGAGCACCCCGGCGTCCACTTCGAGGACTACGCCGGTCCCGCCCTGCGAGCCGCCGCCCCCGTGTTCGAGACGGGGTGCCTCGACCAGATCATCCCCGTCATCGCCGCCATCCCGGCCGACGGGTTCTACGCCCACGACCCCCTGAGCAGCCAGCCGACCCGGCACCTGGTGACCCGGGTCAACCAGCCCGGGCTGGTCGCCAGCCGGGCGCCGCTGTTCCTGGCCCAGGGCACCGCCGACGACCGGGTGAACGTCCAGCGCACCCGCGACTTCTTCGCCCGGGTGTGCGAGGTGGGCCAGGTCACCGACCTGGTGATCGTCGACGGCGCCGACCACGGCAGCATCGTCCCCGCCGCCCTGCCGCAGGCCACGGCGTGGATGCAGGACCGGCTGGCCGGCGCGCCGGCGCCCGACTCGTGTCCCTGACGCCGGCGCGGTTGCCCCGGGGCCGCCACCGGCTGTCCCGGGTCGAGGTGGCCGAGTCGCAGCGCCACCGCCTCATGCTGGCCATGACCAACGAGGTGGCCGAGCGGGGCTACGTGGCCACGTCGGTCGCCGGGATCACCACCCGGGCCGGCGTCTCCCGGGAGAGCTTCTACCAACAGTTCGGGTCCAAGCTCGACTGCTTCCTGGCCTGCTTCGACGCCGCCGCCGACCGTCTGTTCGGGCCGCTGCGGGACCGGCAGCGCGGCGGCGACGGGCACCAGGTCCCGCCGCTGGCCCGCTTCGACGACCTGCTCGGCGGCTACCTCCAGCGGCTGGCCGCCGAGCCCGCCTGCGCCAAGGTGTTCCTGGTCGAGGTGTACGCGGCCGGCCCCGAGGCGGTGCGGCGGCGGGCCGCGCGGCAGGCCACGGTGGCGGCGGGGCTGGCCGGCGTCCTCGGGGTCACCGGCGAGGCCGACCGCTTCGCCTGCCGGGCCCTGGTGGCCGCGGTCAGCGCCCTGGTGACGCCCCCGCTGGTCGCGGGCGACGTGGCGGGCGTGCTCGCGCTGCGCGCCCCGCTGGTCGAGCTGGCAGCCCGGCTGCTCACCGCCTGACGTCACAGCGTCCCGAGGGCGATCACTCCCACGGGGTGACGATCTCGGCGCCCCGGCGGTCGCCGTCGGCCTGGCGCTGACGCCGGCCCCGGTGCGCGGCTGGGCCCGCCTGCTGGTCGGCCGGCTCGACGAGCGGGGCCGCGCCGCCGCCGGCGCGGTCGCCGAGCAGGGCACCCGGCTGGCGACGGACCTGGCGGCCCGGGCGGTGCGGGAGCCGGCGGTGATGCGCATCGTCGACGACGTGGTCGGCCGGGTGCAGTGGCAGGTGGTCGACGCCGTCCTCCCCGTCGTCCTCGACCGCCTGGCCGCCGAGCCGGACCAGGTCCGCCGCATCGTCCAGGACCAGTCGGTCGGCATCGCCCAGGAGCTGGCCGACACCGCCCGGGCGAGGGCAGTAAGCGGCGACGAGGCGGTCGACCGCCTGTTCGCCCGCCTCCTGCGCCGCCAGCCCCCACGCCCCCGAGCGGCGGGCCTCCCGGTCCCGGCTCCTGTCGCGGCCCCGGTTGCGGCTCTGGCCCCGGCCGGAGAGCGGTGATCCCTGCCGACCCGGCCTACGCCGGCATCGTCTCCCGGGGCCTGGCTGGTCCGGGCGTTCGGCTACTGGCTCTCGGCCATCCTGTTCCTGGGCTTCCTGTGGATCGGCGTCGACCGCCGCAGCCAGGGCTTCCACGACAAGCTGGCCGGCACGTTCGTCGTCTACGACGAGCCGGCGCCGGCGAGCTCGTAGCGGGTGCCGACGCTGTTCTGGATGAAGGCGTCGGGCAGCCGGGCGGCGATGGCGTGGGAGGCGTGCCAGCCGGTGCAGTGCGCGGGGACGACGACCCCGGGGGCCAGTTCGGCGAGCGCGTCGACCGTCGGTGCGATGACGGGGGCGAACATCGGGCCGTTGAGGTGAAAGCCGCCGACGACGGCGTGGATCCGCTCGACGCCGGTGAGGCGCTGGGCGTAGCGCACGATGTTGACGATCCCGGCGTGGCCGCACCCGGTGAGCACGACGAGCCCCGCGTCCCGGACGTGCACCACCAGGGCCTGGTCGTCCAGGACGAGCGGGTCGGGTTCCCAGCCGTGGCCATGGTGGGCCTCGTGGAACGGCAGGCCGGTCTCGAAGCCGCTGGTGCGCGCCACCTCGCCGGTGATCAGCACCGACCGGTCGAACAGCAGCGACGGCTCGCGCCGCTCGACGACCTCGAAGCCGGCATCCGCGAGTGCCTGCCTGCTCACGGTCGGGAGCTCGACGGGGTCGACGCCGGGGATGTTCAGCCGCCGCCGGGTCCACAGCCCCGGGTGGATGACAACCGGGACGTTGGGCCGGCCGACGGTGCGCACGAACCCGTCGAGGCCGGTGGTGTGGTCGAAGTGCCCGTGGCTCAGCACCACCACCTCGACGTCACCGGCGTCGATGCCCAGCCGGCGCATGTTGCAGGTCATGCCGTCGGGGGACATCCCGGTGTCGAACACGATGTGGGTGCGACGGTCGCCCCGCTCGACGGTGACCAGCATCGAGAAGCCGTGCTCGGCATGCAGGCCGTCGACCGTCTCGCCGCCCTCGAACAACGGCTCGGAGACCCGGGGCATGCCGGCCAAAGCCATGACCCCGGCACGCTTGGCGGGGCCCTGGTCCATCAGCAACATGTCGCTCAGGTTGTCGACC
>DASXRH010000524.1:0-2848 GCA_036506715.1 Acidimicrobiales bacterium | reverse complement strand
CGAGCCCGGTCGGTGAACCGTTCGAACAAAACTTGCCTCCCGCCAGTCGGGGGATCCGTGGGCCGAGTGTACAGCCCGCCTCCAGACGGCAACCCTCCGGCGGTGGTTCTCGATCGTTCGTCATCAATTCGCGCGCAGGTGCGCGCGAAGGGTGGCGATCAGGCGCTCTCCCCCGGGTCGAGGACGGCCATCGCCGACCGCAGCGCCGCCGGCGAGGTGCCGAGGGCGGTCAGCGCCTCCCCGGCCGACCCGGTCCCGGCCTCGGCCCGGCGCACGAGCCCGAGCAGCAGGTCGCCGCTGTCGACCCGGTCGCGGCCGGCCGTCACCGCCTCCACCAGGGCCATCTCGACGACCTCCACGGCCGACCCGTGCAGCGGCAGCCGCTCGCCGGCCTCCCGCTCGCGGGGGCCGCGGGCGTCGGGGATCACCCGGTGGGCGGCCTCCAGCGTGACCCCCACCGCCGCCAACGCCCGGGCCCCCCGGCCCTTGCCCTCGGCCAGGATGCCGATGAGCAGGTCCTCCTCCCCCACCCGGCCGAGACCGGACCGGGGCGCCTCGGCGCCGGCCAGCACCAGCGCCGAGCGGGCGTCGGGGGTGAACCGGCGGAACACCGGCAGCTCGGACCCCGCGGCGGCCGCCTCCGTGGTGGGTCCGTCGGAGCCCTTGGGGGTCGGGACGGGCACCCGGGGCGGCGAGGCGGCCCCGGTGCCGGCCAGCAGCCCGAGGACGCGGGTGCGCAGCTGGTCGCGGCCGTCGCTCAGCGCGTCGACGACGTCGCAGCCCACGCTGTGGCCCTCGCGCAGCAGCCCGAGCAGGATGTGCTCGGTGCCGAGGTAGTCGTGGCCCCGGTCCAGCGCCTCCCGCAGGGACATCTCGAGCACCTGCTTGGCCCGGGGTGTGAAGGGGATGTGGCCCGACGGGGTGCGGGTTCCCCGGCCGACGCGGGCCTCGACATCGGCCCGCGCGGCGTCGAGCGTGATGCCCGAGCCCTCCAGGGCCACGGCGGCGACGCCCTCGCCCTCGCGCAGCATGCCGAGGAGGAGGTGCTCGGTGCCGATGTAGTCGTGGCTGAGCTGGCGTGCCTCGTCCTGTGACAGGACGATGACACGGCGTGCGCGGTCGGTGAAGCGCTCGAACATCACCCCTCCCCCGGGCTCGGCACCGGAGCAGTGTCGAAGTTACTCCCCTGCTCCCGTAGCGTTTGCGGCGTGGCGCCCCCCAACCCCCTGCTCGACCTGCCCGGCATGCCCGCCCTGCGCGAGCGGGTCGAGAAGGGGCTGGCCACCGCGGTCGAGTCCGACGACCCGGCCATGACCGAGATGGCGTCGCACCTGGTGCGGGCCGGCGGCAAGCGGCTGCGGCCGCTGCTGGCGGCGCTGGCCTCGACGGCCGGCAGCGGGCCCTCGACCGTGAGCGACGACGCCGTCACCGGCGGGGTGGCCTGCGAGCTGGTCCACGTCGGGTCGCTCCACCACGACGACGTCATCGACGAGGCCCCCACCCGCCACAGCGTCGAGAGCGTGAACGCCCGGTGGGGCAACCTGCGGGCCATCCTGTCGGGCGACTTCCTGCTGGCCCGGGCGTCCGAGCTGGCCGCGTCGCTCGGCACCGAGGTGGCGGGCCTGCTGGCCGCCACCATCGGCCGGCTGTGCGAGGGCGAGGTGCGCGAGCTGCAGCTCGCCTACCAGGTGGGCCGCAGCGAGGACGACTACCGGGCCGCCATCGAGGGCAAGACCGCGGCGCTGTACGCCACCGCCTGCCGCATCGGCGGGCTCGTGGCCGACCTGCCCCGGCCCGAGGTCGACGCGCTCACCGACTACGGGCTGCACTACGGGCTGGCGTTCCAGGTGGTCGACGACGTGCTCGACGTCGTGGCCAGCGCCGACGAGCTCGGCAAGCCCGCGGGCCACGACATGGCCGAGGGCGTCTACAACCTGCCGGTGCTGCGCACCCTGGCCGCCGGCGGCCCCGCCGCCGACGAGCTGCGGGACCTCCTGGGCGGCCCGCTCACGGCCGACGCCCAGGCCCGGGCGCTGGCCCTTGTGCGGGCGGGCGACGGCGTGGCCGAGGCGCGGTCCGAAGCCCGGGCCCACGTGGCCCGGGCCGAGGAGGCGCTGGCCACCCTGCCCCGCTCCCCGGCCGGCGACGCCCTGGCCACCGCCGCCCGCCATCTCGTGGCGTGACGCGGTGACCGGACGCCCCGCCGTCGACTACGACCGGGCCGCGGCCGACTACCACCGGAGCCGGGGCGCCACCGCCGGCACGGCGGCATGGCGGGAGCCGGTGCTGCGGGTGCTGGTCGGTGCCCCGGCCGGGCCCGTCGTCGACCTGGGTGCCGGCACCGGCGCGTGGTCGGGCCCGCTGGCCGCCTGGACCGGGCGGCCGGTGGTGGCGGTCGAGCCGTCGGCGGGCATGCGGGCCGAGGCCGCCCGCACCACCCGGGACGAGCCCGCCGTGCACCTCGTGGCCGGCCGGGGTGGGGCGGTGCCGCTGCGGGACGGGGTCGCGGGGGCGGCGTGGTTGTCGACCGTGTTGCACCACGTCGGTGACCTGGGGGCGTGCGCCCGGGACCTGCGGCGGGTGCTGGCGCCGGGGGCGCCGGTGGTGATCCGGGGGGCGCTGGCCGGGCGCTACGACGGCGTCCCGCTCGTGCGGTACTTCCCCGCCGCCCGGGCCGTGCTCGACCGATTCCCCTCGCTGGCCGAGGCGCGGGCGGCGTTCGAGGGAGCCGGGTTCGCGTTCGCCGGGGTCGAGCGCGTCGACGAGGCGCCCGTCGACCTGCGCGCCTGGCGGGCCCGTGTCCCCGGGCAGCGGCGGGTCGACACCACGCTGGTGGGGCTGTCCGACG
>DASXRH010000523.1:0-2849 GCA_036506715.1 Acidimicrobiales bacterium | reverse complement strand
CGCGCCGGCGACGTGGTGGTCGACGGCCGGCGCGGGGCGCTGCTGCCCGGGCTCCACGACCACCACATCCACCTGGTGGCGCTGGCCGCCGCCGAGCGGTCGCCGTGGGTGGGTCCGCCCGTCGTGACCGACCCCGACCGGCTGGCCGCCGCGCTCCACCAGGCCCACGCCGCCCTCGACCGGGGCGAGTGGCTGCGGGCCATCGGCTACCACGAGTCGGTGGCCGGGCCGCTGGATCGCTGGTCGCTCGACGCGCTGGTGGTCGACCGGCCGGTCCGGGTCCAGCACCGCACCGGGGCCGAGTGGGTGCTCAACTCGCTGGGCCTGGCCCACATCGGGGTGGACGACGACGGGACCGGGCCCGAGGAGGCCCGGTCCGGGGTGGAGCGCGACGCCGGTGGCCGGCCCACGGGCCGGCTGCGGGGGCTCGACCGGTGGCTGAGCGACCGGCTGCCGCCCCTGCCGGCCCCCGACTTGGCCGCCGTCGGCAGCCGGCTGTCGCGCTACGGCGTCACCGGCGTGACCGATGCGACCCCGGTGGCGACGCTGGGCGAGCTCCACCCGATCGCCGACGCCGCCACCGGCGGGCTCCTGCCCCAGCGGGTCACGATCATGGGCAGCCCCCGGCTCACCGAGGCCGAGCCGCCCCCGCCGCTGGCCCGGGGCCCGGTCAAGCTCATGCTGGCCGACTACGCGCTGCCCGGCCTGGAGGACCTGGTGCGGTGGATGCGGGCCGCCCACGCGGCCGGCCGGCCGGTGGCGGTCCATGCGGTCACCCGGACCGGCCTGGGCCTGGCGCTGGCCGCCTGGGACGAGGTGGGCGCCATCGACGGCGACCGGGTCGAGCACGCGTCGGTGGTGCCGCCGAACCTGCGCAGCCGGGTGGCCTCCATCGACCTGGTGGTGGTGACCCAGCCCGGGTTCGTGGAGGAGCGGGGCGACCGCTACCTGGCCGAGGTGGCGCCGGACGACCTGCCCCACCTCTACCCGTGCCGCAGCCTCATCGAGGCCGGCATCCGGGTGGGCGGGGGCACCGACGCCCCCTTCGGTCACCCCGACCCGTGGCGGGCGATCGCCACCGCCGTCGAGCGCCGCACGTCCGACGGTGCGCCGCTGGGGGTGCGGGAGGCGGTGTCGCCCGAGCGGGCGCTGGCCCTGTTCCTCACCCCGCCGGGCGCGCCGGGCGGCGCCCCCCGCCGGGTGGCCGAGGGTGCCTCCGCCGACCTGTGCCTGCTCGACGGGCCGCTGTCGACCGTGCTCGAGGACCCGTCCTCGTCCCACGTGGCCCTGACGGTCCACGGGGGCGTGCCGGCCGCCGTCAGTTGACCTGGCGGCCGGTGCCCTCCCAGTAGTGGGCCCGCAGGGCCTTCTTGTCGGGCTTGCCCAGCGGGCTGAGCGGGATCTCGTCGGCGAAGTCGACCGTCTTCGGGGCCTGGACCGAGCCCTTGGCCTGCTTGACCAGCTCGATCAGCTCCACGGGCTCGACGGCGGCGCCGGGGCGGAGGACCACCACGGCCTTGACCGCCTCGCCCCAGCGGTCGTCGGGCACCCCGATCACCGCCACGTTGGCCACGGCCGGGTGGGACGACACGACGTCCTCGACCTCCCGGGGGAAGACGTTGAACCCGCCGGTGACGATCATGTCCTTCTTGCGGTCGACGATGGTGTAGAAGCCGTCCTCGTCCTCGCGGGCGATGTCGCCGGTGTGCAGCCAGCCGCCGGCCAGCGTCTCGGCCGTCTGCTCGGGCTTGTTCCAGTAGCCCTGCATGACCAGGGGGCCCCGCACGCAGATCTCGCCGGGCTCGCCCCGGGGCACCTCGTCGAGGTCGTCGTCGAGGAGCTTGACGTGAACCCACGGAACGGGCCGGCCGCAGGTGGCCAGGCGGTCGAGGTCGTCGATGTCGTGCTCGCCCTTTCGCAGGACGCAGATCGTCATGGGCCCCTCGGCCTGGCCGTAGTACTGGAAGAAGATGGGGCCGAGCCGGGTGATGGCCTCGCGCAGACGGGTGGGCGACATGGCGGCGGCGCCGTAGTAGACGGTCTCGAGGCTGGACAGGTCCCGGGTGGCGAAGTCGGGGTGGTCCATCAGCATGTAGAGCATCGTGGGGACGAGCATCGTGGCGGTGATGCGCTCCTCCTCGATGGTCTTCAGCACCAGCCCGGGCTCGAAGTAGGGCACCACCACGAGCGACCCGCCGAGCAGCAGCACCGGCACGAAGAAGGCGGCGCCGGCGTGGCTGAGCGGGGTGCACATGAGGAACCGGGGGCGCTCGGGCCACTCCCACTCGGTCATCTGGATCTGGGTCATGGCCGCGCCCGATCGGTAGCTGCCCATGACGCCCTTGGGCTGACCGGTCGTGCCCCCGGTGTACGCCAGGCCGGGAACGTCCTCGGCGGCGACGTCGGGGGCGGTGAGCGGCTCGGGGCCGAACGTCCCGGCGAGGGCGATGTAGTCGACCGCGCCGGGCGAGGCCTCGTCGGGCCCGAAGGCCAGCAGGTGCTTCAGGCCGGGCACCCGCTCGGCCAGCGCCGCCGCCCGCTCGCCGAAGTACTGGGGGTCGTAGACCAGCGTCTCGATGCCGGCGTCCGCCAGCACGTAGGCGTGGTCGTCGAGGGACCCCATCGGGTGCAGGGGGGTGGTGCGGCAGCCGGTCAGCATGGTGGCACCCATGTTGAACAGGACCTCGGGCCGGTTGAGGGCCAGCACCGCCACCGGGCTGCGCCGGCCGATGCCCGTGGCCCGCAGGGCCTGCATGTAGCGACTGATCTCGTCACGCACCTGGCGGGCCGTGAGCACGACCTCGCCCAGGTAGACGGCGGGCTGGTCGAGGTTGCGCTCCAGCGCCGCG
>DASXRH010000522.1:0-2380 GCA_036506715.1 Acidimicrobiales bacterium | reverse complement strand
CGGTTGCCGCCCCCGGGGAGGTGGTGGCCTACCTGCACGCGGCCTGGGCCTCGCGCACGCCGGTCGTCGTGGTCCTGGGGGTCGACCCGGCGGGGTTCCGGGCGCCGCGGTCCTACGGCGAGGGTGACGTGGGTCCGTCCTGGTTGCTCGACCCCGGGTTCGATCCCGCGCTCGACCGGTTGCACTTCCTCGTGTGGGCCAACACCTACGACGCCCGGGGCGGCGGCCGGCCGGTGTGGTGGTGGGGGCGCAAGGCCGTCCGCCTCGGCGCCACCGAGGCCGGCCCCGCGGGCGCCGCCGGCCCGGCCGGTGACGTGGTCCTGCCCGCCGGGTCCCCCGCGTGGATCGACGGGGGTCCTCGGGGTGGGCTCACCGCCGCCGACGTCGGTCCGGGCGACACCGTCCTGGTCCACGCCGAGACCGTCGACGCCGGCCTGCTCACCCCGGTGCCCCCGGCGACCGAGCCGGCCGCCGACCTGGCGCCCGACCAGCGGGCGGCCGTCACCCACGGGGCCGGGCCGGCCCGGGTCATCGCCCCCGCCGGCTCGGGCAAGACCCGGGTGCTCACCGAACGCCTGCGCCACCTGGTGGTCGACCGGGGCTACGAGCCGGGTGCCGTGGTGGCGGTGGCCTACAACCGCAAGGCCCGCGACGAGATGGTGGCCCGCACGCCGGGGGTCGGCGGGCGCATCCTCACGCTCAACGCCCTCGGCTACGACATCGTCCACGCCGGGCTGGGCCGGCGGCCCGAGGTGCTGGAGCTGCGCGACGTCCGTCGCCTGCTCGAGCCCCTGGTGCCCACCGGCGCCCGCCGGCTCAACACCGATCCGCTGGCCCCGTACGTCGAGGCGCTGTCGGCCGTGCGGCTCGGCCTGCGCGACCCCGTCGACGTCGAGGACGAGCGGGGCGACGTGCCCGGCCTGGCCGAGGCCTTCCCCGCCTACCGCGAGGCCCTGTCGCGGCGCGGGGTCATCGACTTCGACGAGCAGGTGCTGCTGGCCCTCGAGCTGCTGCTGCGCGACGGCGGGTTCCGCCGGGCCCAGCAGGCCCGCCACCGCCACCTGCTGGTCGACGAGTTCCAGGACCTGACGCCCGCCCACGTGCTGCTCATCCGCCTGCTGGCGGCCCCGGCGTTCGACGTGTTCGGGGTGGGCGACGACGACCAGGTCATCTACGGCCACGCCGGGGCCACCCCCCGGTTCCTCACCGAGTTCGGCCGCTACTTCCCGGGCGCCGCCGAGCACGCCCTCGAGGTCAACTACCGGTGCCCGCCCGCGGTGGTCGACGCCGCCCGCCACCTGCTGACCCGCAACCGGGTGCGGGTGCCCAAGCAGATCCGGGCGGCCGCCGCCGCGGGCCCGGGCGACGGCGCCGCCGACCCGGCGGCGCTCCGCGTCCACCGCCACCCGCCCGACGGCGGGGCCGCGGCGCTGGTCGAGGTGGTGCAGCGGTGGCTGGCCCAGCCCGGGGTCGCGCCGGCCGACGTCGCGGTGCTGACGCGGGTGGGCTCGTCGCTGCTGGCACCGCACGTGGCGCTGGCCGAGGCGGGCGTCCCGGTGTCGTCGATCCTGCGGCCCGAGGTGCTCGAGCGCACGGGGGTGCGGGCCGCCCTGGCCTACCTGCGCATCGCCGCCGACCCCGACCGCATCGACCCGGCCGCCCTCACCGAGGTCCACCGGCGCCCCAGCCGGGGGATGCCCCGGTGGGCCGACAACTGGCTGGCCCGCTGCCGGTCACTCGCCGACATCGAGCAGGCCGCCGGCCGCATGAACGACGCCAAGGTGGCGGCCAAGTTCACCGACCTGGCGGCCGACCTCACCGACCTGGCGGCCGTGGCCCGCGACGGCGGCACCACCCGGGCGCTGCTCGAGCACGTGCGCGACGGCATCGGCCTCGGCCGGGCCATCGACGCCCTCGATGCCTCGGGCGGCGGCGAGGGTCAGACCCACCGCGACGACCTCGACGCCCTGCTCCAGGTGGCCGATCTCCACCCCGACCCCGGCGGATTCGCGCCCTGGCTCACCGCGGCGCTGGCCCGGCCGGTCGACGACGCCGGGGTGGCGCTGTCGACCGTGCACCGCGTCAAGGGCCGCGAGTGGCCCCGGGTGGCGCTGTTCGGCGCCAGCGACGGCGTGATGCCCCACCGGTTGGCCCAGGGCCGGGCCGCGCTCGAGGAGGAGCGGCGGGTGTTCCACGTCGCCATCACCCGGGCCATCGGCCAGGTGGCCGTGCTGGCCGACGCGTCGCGGCCGTCGCCCTTCCTCGACGAGCTGGGTGCCGACGCCACGGCCGCCGAGCTGGCCGAGGCGGACGCGGCCGAGGCCGAGGCCGCCGCCCGCGCCGCACCGCCCGCCGGCGCCGGCAGGCGCAGCGGGGGCCG
>DASXRH010000521.1:0-1753 GCA_036506715.1 Acidimicrobiales bacterium | reverse complement strand
CACCGACCTGGGGCTGGGCCCGCCCGCCGCCGCCGTGTTCGAGGACGCGCTGGCCGGGGTGGAGGCGGGCCGGGCCGGCGGCTTCGGGTTCGTGGTCGGGGTCGACCGGGTGGGCCAGGCCGACGCCCTGCGCGAGCACGGGGCGGACGTGGTGGTGGCCGACCTGGCCGACATGCTGGACGTCGACGCCGGGAGGCCGGGATGAGCGAGCGGGACGAGCGGGTGTTCACGGTCGAGCCATGGGCGGTCTCCGAGAACCGGCTCCACCTCGACGCCCTGGGCCGCACTGAGTCGCTCTTCGCCCTGTCCAACGGGCACATCGGCCTGCGGGGCAACCTCGACGAGGGCGATCCCCACGGCCTGCCCGGCACCTACCTCAACTCGGTGTACGAGCTGCGGCCGCTGCCCTATGTCGAGCGCGGCTACGGCTACCCCGAGTCGGGCCAGACCATCATCAACGTGACCAACGGCAAGCTCATCCGCCTGCTGGTGGACGATGAGCCCTTCGACGTCCGCTACGGCACGCTGACCTCCCACACCCGCACCCTCGACCTGCGGGGCGGCACCCTGTCCCGCCAGGTCGAGTGGACGTCGCCGGCCGGCGACGCCGTGCGCATCTCGTCCACCCGGCTGGTGTCGCTCGCCCAGCGGGCCATCGCCGCCATCCTCTACGAGGTGGAGCCGGTCGACTCGTCGCTGCGGGTGGTGGTCCAGTCCGAGCTGGTGGCCAACGAGGAGCTGCCCGATCTCGGCCGCGACCCCCGCACCGCCGCCGTGCTGGAGCGCCCGCTGGTGTCCGAGGAGTACACCGTGTCCGACAGCGACGCGGTGATGGTCCACCACACCCGCCAGAGCGGGCTGCGGCTGGCGGCCGCGATGCGCCACATGGTGGACGGTCCGACCAACACCGAGCTCGACAACTGGGGCTCGCCCGACGTGTGCCGGCTGACGGTGGCCACCCGGCTGGCGCCGAAGGAGACGCTGCGCATCGTCAAGCTGCTGGCCTACGGCTGGTCGAGCCAGCGGACCCGCCCGGCGCTGCACGACCAGGTCGTGGCGGCCCTGGCCGCGGCCCGGCTCAGCGGGTGGGAGGGGCTGGTGGCCGAGCAGCGGGCCTACCTCGACGAGTTCTGGCAGAACGCCGACGTCGAGGTCGAGGGGGACGCCGAGGTCCAGCAGGCGGTGCGGGTCGCGATGTTCCACATCCTCCAGGCCGGGGCCCGGGCCGAGCAGCGCCCCATCCCCAGCAAGGGCCTGACCGGGCCCGGCTACGACGGCCACACCTTCTGGGACACCGAGACCTACGTGCTGCCGGTGCTCACCTACACCAAGCCCGAGGCGGCCGCCGACGCCCTGACCTGGCGCAAGCTGACCCTGCCCATCGCCATGGAGCGGGCCGTCGAGCTCAACCTGGAGGGCGCCGCCTTCCCGTGGCGCACGATCCGGGGTCGCGAGTCGTCGGGGTACTGGCCGGCCAGCACCGCCGCCTTCCACATCAACGCCGACATCGCGGACGCCGTGATCCGCTACCTCGACGCCACCGGCGACGAGCGGTTCGAGCGGGAGGTCGGCCTCGACCTGCTGGTGCAGACGGCCCGGCTGTGGCGCAGCCTCGGCCACCACGACAGCGAGGGCCGGTTCCGCATCGACGGCGTCACCGGTCCCGACGAGTACAGCGCCCTGGCCGACAACAACGTCTACACCAACCTCATGGCCGCCGGCATGGACCACGTCGTTGAAGGCCCGGACGGCA
>DASXRH010000520.1:0-3619 GCA_036506715.1 Acidimicrobiales bacterium | reverse complement strand
GTCGTCGTCCCTGAGGCCGGTGATCACGTCAGCCATGTCTGCTCCTCGCACACGGGGTCCGCTCGCTGGCCCGACGCTAACCCGCGGCGGGGTCGTCAAGCAGCCGGATCGACCGCCGCCGCCCGCAGGCCGACCGCCTCGGCGACCAGCTCGTAGGACCGCAGGCGGTCGGCCGGGTCGTGGGTCAGGGTGGTCACGATCAGCTCGTCGGCGCCGGTGGCCGCCACCAGCTCGTCGAGTCGGGCCCGCACTGTCCCGGGGCTGCCCACCACGTGCGAGCCGGTCCAGGAGCGGATGGCCTCCCGCTCGGCCGGGGTGAAGGTGTGACCGGCGGCCTCCTCGGGGGTGGGGTAGCGACCGGGCCGGCCGGAGCGCAGCCGCAGGAAGGCCAGCGTGCCCGGCCCGGCCAGGTAGCGGGCGTGCTCGTCGCTGTCGGCGCACACCACGTTGACCCCGAGCATCAGGTACGGCTCGGCCAGGTCCGCGGACGGCCGGAACGCCTGGCGGTAGGCGGCGATGGCGGGCTGGGTGTTGCCCGCCGCGAAGTGGTGGGCGAACGAGAAGGGCAGGCCCAGCAGCCCGGCGGCCCGGGCGCTGTAGTCGCTCGACCCCAGCAGCCACAGGGCGGGCCGGTAGCCCCGGCCGGGCACGGCGGTGATGCGCCCGTAGGGGTGGCCGGCGGGGAACTCGCCGGTGAAGTAGCCCATGAGCTCGACCAGCTGCTCGGGGAAGTCGTCGGCCGCCAGCCCGGCCGGCCCGCGGCGCAGGGCCCGGGCGGTCAGCTGGTCGGTGCCGGGGGCCCGGCCGATGCCGAGGTCGATGCGGCCGGGGTGGAGCGCCTCGAGCATGCCGAACTGCTCGGCCACGACCAGGGACGAGTGGTTGGGCAGCATGACCCCGCCCGAACCCAGCCGGATGGTGGAGGTCACGCCGGCGGCGTGGGCCAGCAGCACGGGCGGCGACGAGCTGGCGATGCCCGGCATGTTGTGGTGCTCGGCCACCCAGTAGCGCCGGTAGCCCCAGCGCTCGGCCGCCTCGGCCAGCGCCAGGCTGTGGCGCAGGGCGGCGGCGGGGGAGGAGCCCTCGCCCACGGGAGCCAGGTCGAGGACGGACAGGGGCACGGTCGGATCGGTCACCGACGATGTCAACCCCGGCCGGGCGGCGTGTGTTCCAGGACCGACCGGGGAGGGCCGGCCCAAGGGAGGTCTCCGCGCGCCTCGGAGACCCCCCCGCCGGCCTCGGGACCAGGAGGTCCCGAGGGCTAGGACTCCTCGTGGGCCTCGTCGCGGTGGGCCTCGTCGCGGGCCTCGTGGACCTGCGCCTCGGCCTTGGCCCGGGCCGCTTCGGTCTCCTTCCGGAGGGCTTCGCGCTCGGCGTCCAGGGCCTCCTGGTCATCGGGCTCGCTCATCGACCATCCTTCCGGTGTGGGGCCCGGACGGGCTTCCCCCCGAGGAGCGCCCCAATCAGCGATAGGCGGGGAAGGGGTGTGACATGGTGCACGGCCGGGTGCTGGGGATCGACGGCTGCCGGGCCGGCTGGGTCGGCATCGTGCTGGGCCCCGACCCCGACCGGCCGCCGGTGGGCTGCTTCGGTGCCACCATGGCCGAGCTGGCGGCCGCCTCCGGGCCGGTGGACGTGGTGGGGGTGGACATGCCGCTCCACCTGGCCCCGGAGGGCACGCGGCGGTGCGACGTGGCGGCCCGGGCCCACCTGGGGGCCAAGCGGTCCAGCCTGTTCCCGACCCCGCCGGCGCCGGCCTACGCAGCGGCCAGCTACGCCGAGGCCTGCGCCGTGTCGCGCGCGCTGGCCGGATGGGCGCCCAGCCGCCAGGCGTGGGCCCTGGCGCCCAAGGTCGCCGACCTGCGGGACTGGTGGGCGGCCGGGGCGCTGTGCCCGGTGCTCGAGGTCCACCCCGAGGTGTCGTTCTCGCTGATGGCGGGCGGGCCGATCCTGGCCCGCAAGACCACCTGGGCGGGGCACCGGGCCCGGTGGGCGGCGCTGGCGGCGGAGGGGATCGTGGTGCCCGACGACCTGGGGCCGGCCGGTCTGGCGGGCGCCGACGACGTCCTGGACGCGGCCGCCGCGGCCTGGACCGCCCGCCGGGCGGCCGCCGGCACCGCCCGGAGCTTCCCCACCGACCTCGACCCGGCGCACCCGCTCCAGGCGATCTGGGCCTAGTGCGCGGCTTGCACCTCGGCCGGGGTGGCGAATGCGCTGACCCGGCGGGTGTCGCACACCTGGATCGAGTACTCGGCGTAGAAGCGGTCCCGCCCCTGCTGCTGGGCGATCCGGTGCTCGGCGTGCTCGCGCCACGCGGTCTGCGCGGCCTCGTCGGCGAAGGTGACGAGCGTGACCCGCTCGCCGTCGGGCGCGGCGAACTCCTTGACGTCGACCAGGCCGGGCATGGTCGCCGCCAGGGCGGCGATCTCGGCGGCCCGGATCGCGTACTCGGCACGGTGCTCGTCCCGCAGGCGGGAGCGGAACACGGTCACCACCTGGCCGGGGGAGAAGTCGGGGGCGGTCATGGGTCGACGGTACCCGGGCGCCCAGGCCGGCCCCGGGCGAGTTACCCGGTGGCGACGTCGACGCCGACGACGTGGTCGGTGACCGCCGAGCTGGTGCCGACGTGCAGCTCGTAGCGGCCGGGATCGATCCGCCAGCCCGGCCCGTCGCCGGCGCCCCGCCGGCCGCTCATGGGCACCGCCGCGGCCCGCCGGGCCAGCTCGTCCCGCTCGGGCAGCCCCGGGTCCCAGCAGGCGAACGACCGGTCGTCGAGCGCCAGCGCCACCTCGGCCGTCTCTCCGGGGTCGAGCCACACCTTGGCGAAGGCGGCCAGCTCCCGGGGCGGTCGGGCCAGCGGGCCGGGGGGTGGGGCGACGTAGCACTGGACCACCTGGGCGCCCCGGCGGTCGCCGGTGTTGGTGACCGGCACGGTCACCGTCAGCCGGTCGCCGGGCCGGAAGGTCGCCGCCCGCGGGACCGGCGTCCCCACGGACCAGGTGGTGTACGACCCGCCGTGGCCGAACGGGAAGCGCACCGGCAGGTGCCGCGCCTCGTACCACCGGTACCCGACGAGCAGGCCCTCGCCGTAGCGGACGTGGCCGGCCTCGCCGGGGAAGTTGCCGTAGGCCGGCGTGTGCTCGAGCCGCTCGGGCAGGGTGGTGGGCAGCCGCCCGGCCGGCTCGGCCTCGCCCAGCAGGACGTCGGCCAGCGCCGGGGCCATCTCCTGGCCGCCGAACCAGATCTGCAGCAGGGCCGGGGCGTCGTCCGCCCAGCCCATCGTCACCGGCGAGGCGGCGTTGACCACCACCACGGTGGCCGGGTTGGCGGCCAGCACCCGCCGCACCAGCTCGTCCTGGCGGCCGGGCAGGTCCATCGAGGTCCGGTCCTCGCCCTCGGTCTCCCATTCGCCGGTGGTGCCCACCACCAGGACCACGGCGTCGGCGGCCACGGCGGCGGCCTCAGCCCGCTCGATGCCGTCGTCCTGCTCGGGCGGCCGGCACCCGATGCGCAGCGCGCCGGCGTCGCGCCCGGGCAGCGTCGAGAACTCGAGCACCACCTCGACGGGTCGGCCGGCCTCGAGGTCGACCGGGGCCTCGACCTCCTGGCTGCCCATGCC
>DASXRH010000519.1:0-3034 GCA_036506715.1 Acidimicrobiales bacterium | reverse complement strand
GCCAAACTCGTCGACGCCTTCGCCACCGAGCCCGATCTGATCGGCCAGTCCTCCGACGATGGCGATGGCGGCGCCCACCGCAGCGACCACCCAACCGATCAGCCTGCGCGTGCGTACATCCACAGCTCCTTCTCCTCCGCTCGGCGTCCATCGATCCACGATGCGCCATCAATCCCCGTCCGACGGCGTTCCTCGCGTGGCGGGCAGCGATCGTACCCGCATCTCTCGAGTCCAAGCCGACGGGTCGACCCGCCGCAGCCGGCGAGCGATGATGCTCCGCGGTGACACACGACCCTCGGATCGCGGAGGCGCTCGAGAACGTGGGGATGGCGCTCGAGCGCACCCGGGCAGTTGGTCGCCAGCTCATCGGGCTCCAGCTGGAGGACGCACGGGAACTCGCAACTCGATCGCGCTGTGACCTCCGCGTTGTCCGACGCGACGGCAAGGCCTTGGCCATTACGGCGGACCTGTGTACGAACCGCATCAACGTCGAGACTGAGGACGACATCGTCGTAGGGTCCTCGTCCGGCTAGGCCATGGCTGCCTTGGCGACCGGTGTCCCCATCGTGTGCCGCGAGGTCGAATGGCGTAGGGACGCCACGGATGACTCCGGCCGATCGACGTGCGGGAAGGCCTCGACCGGACTCGGCCGAACGGCCCTGATGAGCCTACGGATCAGAAAGTCAGCGCGCGACAAACGCGAGACGAGCCACGGGCAACCACGGCTGCACCGGGCATCTCGCGGTCATGACCAGCACCGCCGCTAGGCGTCGGAAGACGGCCGATGACCAGGCTTTTCGCCTGGTGATCGTCAGTGGTCGGGACCGGCGTCGATCCGGTGACCTTCGCTTTTCAGTGGGGTTGCTCCCACCGTCGCTCCCGCTGAGCTGTCCCATCAGGTCGAACACCGATTCCCACTACCTCCACTCCCCCGCCCGGCGCCTAGGGTGCCGAGCGCCCCGTGGCCGCCGGTTCGGGCCAGGCCAGCCGGGGCACGTCGCTCCACAGGCGCTCGAGCTCGTAGTAGTCGCGGGTCTCGTCGAGGAACACGTGGACGACCACGTCGCCGTAGTCCATGAGGACCCAGTGGCGGTCGTCCAGGCCCTCGACCCGAAGGGGCCGGGCGAAGCCCGCCTCGTCCACCAGGCGCTCGACGTCGTCGACGATCGCCTTCACCAGCCTGTCGTTGGGGGCCGAGGCGATCACGAACTCGTCGGCGACGACGAGGACGTCGCCCACCTCGAGGATCACCACGTCGCGTGCGCCTTTCGCGTCGGCGGCGCGGGCCGCCACGATGGCCAGCTCGCGGGCGGCCGCTCGGTCGTTCCAGTCAGTCAGGGTCGTGTCACCTCCCGATCAGGTCCCGGGCGTCGGCACCCAGGATCACGGTCACGTCGATCTCGTCGTCCGACGAGGATGCCAGTGTGTCGTCGCCGCCGGACACCTCCTCGATGTCGGCGATGCCCGCCAGGGCCCCCAGGTACTCGGCGAGGAGCCGCTTGTTCGCCCCCGAGTAGACGATGGCGGTCGTGGCCACGTCGAAGCTGGGGGCGTTGCCCACGATCGTGACCTGGGCCCCGGCCGCGACGAGGGCCCGCACGGCCGTGGTGGTCAGGTCGGCGTCGCCAGTGCCGTTGAGCAGCCGCACGCTGATGCGGGTACCCGGGCCCGGCGCGGTGGGGAACGGCACGGCGCGGGCCACGAGCTGGCCGACGCGCTGGCCGTCGGGGACGAGCCGCAGCTGGCCGCCGCTGTCGTCGCGGGCCACGGGGAGGCTGGCCACGGCGGTGGTGCGGCTGGCCACGCCCCGCACGAAGCGGCCGAGGCCCGAGTCGACCTCCCCGGGCACCGCGTCCTCGCCGCCGTCCTCGACCTTGTGGAGCCACGCCCTCCAGAACGCCTCCTGGCGGTCGAGGCGGTCGAGGTCGGTCTCGCCCTCGGCCTCCGCCCCGAGGAAGCGGCCGATGTCGGCGGCGCGCAAGGTGACCTGCCCGGCCGGCCAGTCGGCCACCGGCCGGTCGAGGCTGACCTCGATCGGGGCCACCGGGGCGACGAGGGGAGCCCAGTGGGCCTCGTCGACGACGACGTAGTCGCCGATGGCGACGGTGACCGCCTTGCCGAGGCCGTCGACCGCGCTCTGCACGCCGCCGGCGCGGTAGAGCTCGGCCAGCGTGGCGGGCGCGGTGCCCGGGGGCGCCGGCACCACCGTCGACGGCGGCACCACGATGACGGACCCGCCCTGGTCGTCCGGTTCGAGGGACAGCACGGCCATCCCCACCAGCGACCCGTCGGCCCCGGTCTGGACAGCCGCCATCGTGGGCGTGGCCACGACGTAGGCCTGGTAGCCGGGGTCGGTGGGCGCCAGCGCCCGCTCGTAGCGGCCGACGGTGCTGTTGCGCACCGCCCACAGGCCGCCGGCGGCCAGCGCGACCCCGGCCACGCTGAGCACCCCCATGCCGGCCAGCACCACCCGACGCCGGCGCCGCACCTCGCGCCGGGTCCCGGGCCAGAGGCGACCACCGCCGCCCCCCCGCGCCAGAGGCGCTTCACGGGGCTCGGTCGCCACCGCGCCGACGGCACCGGGACCCACCACCGCGGCCCGGGGGGCGGTGGGGTCCAGGCCCCGGGCCCGAGCCTGGGACCGCCGGCTGGCCCGGCGGGCAGCCGGGCCACCGGCCGTCGTAGCAGGCGGGCCGGGCGCCATGTGTCGGGGAGGACCGTCGTCACCGCCGGCGGCCGGCGCCGCAGGTCGACCGGCCGCTGCTGCGGGCCCGGGGTCGACGCCGGGCTCAGCAGGCGCGCCGGTCCCCGACCCCGCCGGCCCCGGCACACCGAGCGCCGACGTCGACGACGAGCCACCCGAGGCGGACCCGGGCGGCGGCGCGGGCGCCATGTGGTGTGGCCGGCGGGCTGCGGCGGCGGGTCGTCGAGGCTCCGGCACGGCCGGACCCGACGGCCCGGCGGGCACGGATGGGTCTCGCCGCGACGGAGCAGCGGGGGCCTGCGGTCCCGCCGCCGCCGCGGGGTTCGCACC
>DASXRH010000518.1:0-1814 GCA_036506715.1 Acidimicrobiales bacterium | reverse complement strand
CGACCGCTTCCAGGAGCGCCACGGCGTCAGCCTCGGCCACCCCAAGGTCGCCCTCATCGACCTGCAGTACCACGACGTCAACCGCGAGCGCGGGCTGTTCTACCGGCTGCAGAAGCGCGACATGGTCGAGCGGGTCACCACCGACGAGGCCATCGACGAGGCGGTCGAGACCCCGCCGCAGACCACCCGGGCCCGCCTCCGGGGCGAGTTCATCCGCCGGGCCAAGGAGCGCAAGCGCGACTACACGGTCGACTGGGTCCACCTGAAGCTCAACGACCAGGCCCAGCGCACCGTCCTGTGCAAGGACCCGTTCAAGGCCCGCGACGAGCGGGTCGAGCGGTTGATCGCCAGCCTCTGACCGCCGGCCGCCGCCGGGGCCGCTACGTTCGCCGGGCGATGCCCAGCTTCGTCACCGCCACCGTCACCGGGCTGCTGTCCGAGCGACCCGGGCTGCAACGGGTCGCCACCGACGCCGGGCGGGCCTACGTGCTCACCGATCTGGTGGGACCGGTGGCCGACGGCGACCGGGTGATCGTCAACACCACCGCCGTCGAGCTGGGGCTGGGCACCGGTGGCTGGCACGTCGTGCACTGGAACCTGAACCGCGACGCCTGGGTGCGCCCCGGCCCGGGCCACATCATGAAGCTGCGCTACACCAGCCTGCAGACCGACACCGGCGCCGCCGAGGAGGACCACCCCGACCTGCCGTCCACCGTGACCGGGGTGCCGGTGGTGGCGTGCTCGCTGCACAGCCAGGTGGGGGTGGTGGCCGCGGTGGTGCGGGCCCGGCGGCCGGGATGCCGGCTGGCCTACGTGATGACCGACGGCGCCGCCCTGCCCCTCGCCCTGTCCGACCTGCACCACACGCTGCGGGAGCGGGGCATCCTCGACGTGACCGTGACCGCCGGCCAGGCGTTCGGCGGCGACCTGGAGGCCGTGGCCGTGCCCTCGGCGCTGGCGCTGGCCCACCACGTGGCCGGGGCCGACGCCATCGTGGTGGGCATGGGCCCCGGGGTGGTGGGCACCGCCTCGGCGCTGGGCACCAGCGCGGTCGAGGTCGCCGCCACCATCGACGCCGCCGGGGCCATGGGCGCCCGGGTGGGGCTGTGCTGCCGGGCGTCGAGCGCCGACGCCCGGGTCCGCCACCAGGGGGTGAGCCACCACGTGCGCACGATCCTCGGCCTGGCGGCCGTGCGCCCCGAGGTCCCGCTGCCGGCCGAGCTGGCCGCCGACATCGTGGGCGCCGTCCCCACCGAGCCCCCCGACGTCGCCGCCCTCCTCGCCGGCTTCGACCTGGGCATCACGTCGATGGGTCGGGGCCCGGGCGACGACCCGGCGTTCTTCGCCGCGGCCGGCGCCGCCGGCGCCTGGCTGGCCGCCGCCCTGCGCGAGCGCTCGATGGCCGGCCAGTAGCCTCGACGGCTGTGTCCGCCGCCAAGCTGGAACGGCTGCTCAACCTGACGGCGCTCCTGCTCGCCACCCCGCGGCCGCTCTCCGCCCAGGAGATCCGCGAGCGGCTGGGCGCCTACCCCGGCGAGACCGACGCCTTCCGGCGGGCGTTCGAGCGCGACAAGGACGACCTGCGGGCCATGGGGGTGCCGCTGGAGATCCAGCCGGTGCCGGGCACGGTGCCGGCCGTCGACGGCTACCGCATCCCCAAGGACCGCTACTACTTGCGCGACCCCGGCCTGACCCCGGCCGAGCTGGCCGCCCTGCGGCTGGCCGCCTCGGTGGTGCAGCTCGAGGGGCTGTCGGCCCGCGAGGGCCTGCTCAAGCTGGGCGGGCTGGTGGGCGAGGACGACGGCGGCCTCGGG
>DASXRH010000517.1:0-2593 GCA_036506715.1 Acidimicrobiales bacterium | reverse complement strand
GCGGGGCTGCGGTCGGCCGACCGCCGCTACGAGGAGGCGGCGGCCACGCTCGGGGCCGGGCGGTGGACGGTCTTCCGGCGGATCACGCTGCCCATGGTCACCCCGTCGGTGGTGGCCGGGGCGGTGCTGTGCTGGGCCCGCGCCCTCGGCGAGTTCGGGGCCACGGTCACGTTCGCCGGCAACCTCCAGGGCCGCACCCAGACGATGCCGCTGGCGGTGTTCCTGGCCCTCGAGTCCGACCGCGACGCCGCCATCGCGCTGTCGCTGGTGCTGGTGGCGGTGTCGCTGGCCGTGCTCGTGCCGCTGCGGGACCGCTGGCTGGCAGTCTGAACCCGTGCTGCACGCCGCGGTCCGGCTCCGGCTGGGCGAGCTCGACCTGGACGCGACCGTCGACGTCGCCGACGGCGAGGTGGTGGCGCTGCTCGGGCCCAACGGCGCCGGCAAGACCACGGTCCTGCGGGCCATCGCCGGCCTCCAGCCCCTCGACGAGGGGCGGATCGAGGTCGACGACCAGGTGCTGGACGACCCGGCCGCCGGCACCTTCGTCGCCACCGCCGACCGGCCCATCGGCGTGGTGTTCCAGGACTACCTGCTGTTCCCCCGCCTGTCGGCCCTCGACAACGTGGCGTTCGGGCTGCGGGCGCGGGGCGCCCGCAAGGCCGAGGCCCGCGCCGAGGCCGAGGGCTGGCTCGACCGGGTGGGCCTGGCCGCCCACACCCACGCGCGGCCCCGGGCGCTGTCGGGGGGCCAGGCGCAGCGGGTGGCGCTGGCCCGGGCGCTGGCCACCCGGCCCCGGGTGCTGCTGCTCGACGAGCCGCTGGCGGCGCTCGACGCCCGCACCCGCCTGCACGTGCGGTCCGAGCTGCGGCGCCAGCTCGCCACGTTCGCCGGCGCCCGGCTGCTGGTGACCCACGACCCGGTCGACGCCATGGTGCTGGCCGACCGGCTGGTGGTGCTGGAGGCGGGCCGCGTCACCCAGCAGGGGACCACCGCCGAGGTGGCCCGCCACCCCCGGTCGCCCTACGTGGCCGAGCTGGTGGGGGTCAACCTGCTGGCGGGCACGGCCGCCGGCGACCACACCGTGCGGCTGGCCTCGGGCGCCGAGCTGGTCGTTGCCGACCCCCCGCCCGGCCCCGAGGTGGCGGTGTCGGTCCGCCCCCAGGCGGTCACGGTGTCCCGCCACCGGCCCGACGGCAGCGCCCGCAACGCGTGGCCGGCCTCGGTCGTCGACCTCGAGGCCGACCACGACCGGGTCCGGGTCCAGCTGGCCGGCGAGGTGGCCCTGGTGGCCGAAGTCACCCCGGCGGCCGTCGCCGAGCTCGCCCTCACCCCCGGGACCGAGGTGTGGGCCTCGGTCAAGGCCGTCGACCTGGCGGTCTACGAGCGCTGACCCGGCGCCCCGTCCATCCGGCGGCGGGTCGTTCGACTACAACGGGAGGCCGGCGAGGGCCGGCCCGTGGAGGTGAACCATGCGGTACCTGTTCCTGTTGCACACGTCCGGCGCCGTGATGCCGCCCTACGGCACCCCCGAGTACGACGCCCAGTACGCCGCCTACACGGCCGCCACGTCGGACATGGCGGCGGCCGGGGTGCTGGTCGACTGTGCGCCGCTGCAGCCGGCGTCGTCGGCCACCACCGTGCGGGTGCGGGGCGGCGAGACGCTGCTGACCGACGGCCCGGCGGCCGAGATCAAGGAGCAGCTCGGCGGGTACGCCATCGTCGACTGCGCCGACCTCGACGAGGCCCTCCGCCACGCCGCCACCATCCCGGCGGCGGCCGAGGCGTCGGTCGAGGTCCGGGCCATCGTGACCGCGGAGGCCCCCGCCTGACCGGCGACGCAGGGGCGGGGGTCGAGACCGGGGCTGCGGCCCTGGTCCGGCTCAGCTGGTGGGGGGCGGTGGCCACCGTGACCCGCCTCGTCGGCGACCTGGACGTGGCGGAGGACGCCGTGCAGGACGCCTGCGCCGTCGCGCTGGCCACCTGGTCCCGGGACGGCGTGCCCGACCACCCCCAGGCCTGGCTCGTGGGCGTGGCCCGGCACAAGGCGCTGGACCGGATCCTCCGGGAGTCCCGGCGGCCGGCGCGGGAGGCGGCCGCCGCGGGCCGGCTGGCCGAGGGCGGCCCGCCCCCGCCGCCGCCGGCCATCGGTGACGTGGTCGTCGCCGACGACGAGCTGTGCCTGGTGTTCATGTGCTGCCACCCGGCGCTCGACCCCGCGGTCCGGGTGCCGCTCACGCTGCGGGCGGTCGGCGGGCTGTCCACGGCCGAGATCGCCGCCGCCTTCCTCGTCCCCGAGCCCACGATGGCCAAGCGGCTGGTGCGGGCCAAGGCCAAGATCTGCCAGTCGGGCATCCCCTTCCGGGTGCCCCGGCCCGACGAGCTGCCCGACCGCCTGGCCGCCGTGCTGCGGGTCGTCTACCTGGTCTTCACCGAGGGCCACATGGCCACCGCCGGTGACACCCTGGTGCGGGGGGAGCTGTGCGATGTCGCCCTCCGCCTGGCCCGCGCGCTCGCGCGGCTGCTGCCAGGCGAGCCAGAGGTCCGGGGCCTGCTGGCGCTGCTGCTGCTCACCGACGCCCGCCGGGCCGCCCGC
>DASXRH010000516.1:0-2051 GCA_036506715.1 Acidimicrobiales bacterium | reverse complement strand
CGCGGGCGACGCCCGCGGCGAAGACGGTGGCGCCCTCGGCCTCGGCGCCGGCCAGCCCGGCGATGGGGTCGCCGGTGCGGGGGCCGGCCGGGTAGCCCTCGGTGGCGAGGACGACGGTCACGCGCGCGCCGTCGTCGAACGCGGGCGGCGGCGCCTGGGTCAGGTCACCGGCGGCTGCGGCAGCCAGCAGGGCCCCCAGGTCGGTGGTGAGGCGGGGCAGCACCACCTGGGCCTCGGGGTCGCCGAAGCGGACGTTGTACTCGACCAGCCGGGGCCCGTCGGGGGTGAGCATCAGCCCCGCGTAGAGCACGCCCCGGTAGTCGATGCCCCGGCGCCGCAACTCGGCCAGCGTGGGGGCCACGAACCGGTCCATGACCTCGGCCACCAGGGCGTCGTCGACGCCGGGGACCGGCGAGTAGGCGCCCATGCCCCCGGTGTTGGGGCCGGCGTCGCCGTCGCCGATGCGCTTGAAGTCCTGCGCCGGGGCCAGCGCCACCGCCCGGGTGCCGTCGCACACGGCCAGCAGCGACAGCTCGGGGCCGGTCATCCCCTCCTCGATCACCACCGTGCGGCCCGCGTCACCGAACGACTCGCCGGCCAGCTTGGCGGCCACATCGGCCTCGGCCTCGGCCAGGGTCGGGGCCACCAGGACGCCCTTGCCGGCGGCCAGGCCGTCGGTCTTGACGACCCACGGCCCGGGCAGCGTGCGCAGGAAGGCCCGCGCCGGCTCGACCTCGGTGAAGGCGGCGTAGCGGGCGGTGGGCACGCCGGCCGCCGCCACCACCTCCTTCATCCAGGCCTTGGACCCCTCCAGCCGGGCGCCGTCGGCCCCCGGGCCGAACACCAGGCGGCCGGCCGCCCGCAGCTCGTCGGCCAGGCCCGCCACCAGCGGTGCCTCGGGCCCGACGACGACCAGGTCGGCGTCGACCTCGACCGGCGGGGTGGCCACCGAGCCGGGGATGGCCGGGTTGCCCGGCGTGACCACCACGTCGGCGGTGCGGGCGAGCACGTGGGCCAGCGCGTGCTCGCGCCCCCCCGACCCCACGACGCAGACCCGCACGCTGGCGCTCCCGACGATCCGCCCGGCGCCCTAGGGCGCCCGCTGGACGTACTGGTCGCGGCCGGGGCCGACGCCGACCAGCCGCACCGGCACCCCCACCTGGTCCTCGAGGAAGGCCAGGTAGTCGGCGGCGGCCGCCGGCAGGTCGCCCGGCTCGGTGACGGCGGACAGGTCGGTCGACCAGCCCGGCAGCTCCTCGTAGACCGGGCGCACCTTGTGCAGCAGCGACTGGTCGTCGGGGAAGCGGTCGAAGCGGCGGCCGTCGGCCTCGTAGGCGACGCACACCTTGACGGTGGCGAAGGCGTCGAGCACGTCGAGCTTGGTGATGGTCAGCTCGGACAGCGAGTTGAGCCGGACCGCGTGGCGCAGCATCACGGCGTCGAACCAGCCGGCCCGGCGGCGGCGCCCGGTGTTGGTGCCGTACTCGTGGCCCCGGTCGACCAGGGCGTCGCCGACGTCGTCGAACAGCTCGGTGGGGAACGGCCCCGAGCCGACCCGGGTGATGTAGGCCTTGGCGATGCCCACCACCCGGTCGATGTAGCGCGGGCCGACGCCGGCGCCGGTGCAGGCGCCGCCCGCCACCGGGTTGGACGAGGTGACGTAGGGGTAGGTGCCGTGGTCGAGGTCGAGGAACGTGGCCTGCGCCCCCTCGAACAGCACGTGCAGGCTGGCTTCGAGCGCCTCGTGCACCAGGTTGACGGTGTCGGCCACGTAGGGTTCGACCCGGGGCGCCAGGTCGTCGAGGTACAGCTTCGCGATCTCGTCGACCGACGGGGGCAGCTGGTTGTACACCTTGGCCAGCAGCTGGCCCCGGTCCTTGAGCACCAGCTCGAGCTTCTCGCGGAAGATCTTCGGGTCGTACATGTCCTGCACCCGCAGGCCGACGCGGGCGGCCTTGTCGGCGTAGGAGGGCCCGATGCCCCGGCGGGTGGTGCCCAGCTTGTTCTTGCCCAGGTGCCGTTCGGTCACCCGGTCGAGCAGCTGGTGGTAG
>DASXRH010000515.1:0-2911 GCA_036506715.1 Acidimicrobiales bacterium | reverse complement strand
TGGTGGTGGGCAGGCTGACGAGCCGGTGGCGGCCCCGGGGCGCCGAGTGGTGGCGCACGGCAACGCTGGCGTTGTTCAACTTCGGGCTGTTCTTCCCGCTGCTGGCCGTGGCCGCCTACCGGCTGCCCGGCGGCGTGGCCGCCGCTGGCGGCGGGCTCCAGCCCCTGCTGGTGGGCGGGCTGTCGTGGCTGCTCGCCGGGCGCCGGCCCCGCCCGGTCGACGTGGCCGTCGGCGCGGTGGCCGCCGCCGGGGTGGCGCTGGTGGTGATCCACCCGGGGGCCCGGTTCGACGCCGTCGGCCTGCTGGCCGTGGTGGGGGCCAACGTCTCGTTCGCGGTGGGGATCGTGCTGACCAAGCGCTTCCCCGCCCCCGCCAACCGCCTGGCCGCGACCGGCTGGCAGCTGCTGATGGGCGGCGTGGTGCTGGTGGCGCTGGCCGCCGGGATCGAGGGCCCACCGCCGCCGCTGACCGGCCCGAGCGTCGCCGGCTTCGCCTACCTGAGCCTGGTGGGGACGGCGCTGGCGTTCGTCCTGTGGTTCACCGGCATCCGCCGACTCCCCGCCGCCGGCCCGCCCCTCCTCGGCCTCGCAGCCCCGATCACCGGCGCCACGCTGGGCTGGGTGGTCCTCGGCCAGTCGCTGTCCCCCCTGCAGCTCACGGGCTTCGTCGTCGCCCTGGGCGCCATCGCCTACGGCGCCTCCCTGGGCGCCACCAGCACCTCGCAGCCGATCCCCGAGGCCGAGGCCAGGCGGGCGTCGAGGGTCACCAGGCGGGTGCCGAGGCGCTCGGCGGTGGCGACGTAGGAGGCGTCGTAGGCGGTCAGGTTGCGGCGCAGCTCCCAGACCCGGTCGGCCACGCGATCGAAGGCGACGAGGTCGACCGCCAGGTCGGCGAGGTCCCGCACCGCCTGGGCCCCCGCCGTCGCGTCGATCGCTCCCCGTGCGGCGGTGCGGCGCACGATGTCGGCGACCTCGAACGGCATCAAGTGGGGGGCGACGAGGTCGGCCTCGACCAGGCGGTCCTCGACCCACCGGCCGTCCGGACCGTCGTCCAGCAGGGCGGCGACGATGGCCGACGCGTCGACGACCTGGACGGTTGCACGCCGCGGGCTCACCGGCGGTCGGCGTCGCGGTCGGCGAGGATCGCGCCCCGGTCGAGCCGCCCGCCGCGCTTGCGGTCGCGGATCTCGCCCAGCAGGTCCGCGACCGCCGGGCGGGCCGCCAGGCGCTCGAGCTCGCCCAGCATGTACTCCTGCAGCGACCGGCCGCTGCGGGCGGCCCGCGCCGCCAGTTCGTTGCGCACCTCGTCCGGCACGTGCCGGACCGTGATCGTCGTGGCCATGCCGTCAAAGTAGCGGCAACAGCGGCATAATGGAGGCACGGCCCGGGCCGCGTCACCCGGCCGTCGGTAGCCTCCAGCGCATGGGCTCGACCGTCGTCGCCGTGGACCCGCTGTACGACCCCCCGGCGGGGGCGGACGAGCTGGTGGCGACGGCCCACCGGTACGGCCGCTACCGGCTGTACGCCGAGCACGAGCGCATCGAGATCGACCTCGGGCGGGGGTTGCTCCAGCGCCACGACAGCGTGCAGGCCTTCCTGCGGA
The DNA here is from genome assembly GCA_036506715.1 of Acidimicrobiales bacterium. GTDB lineage: Bacteria > Actinomycetota > Acidimicrobiia > Acidimicrobiales > VFJN01 > ZC4RG19. The sequence continues at coordinate 1,309 of DASXRH010000515.1, read as the reverse complement.
CCGGCGGGGCGCGGGGGCCCGTCGCCGACCCGCGGGCTGCCGCGGCCCGCACCAGCTACTTCCGCGAGGAGTACGCCTACGGCACCCGGGCCCACATCGGCGGGGTCGAGTCGTTCCTCCACCACCCCCGGCTGATCGCCGGGGCGGTCGAGGTGCACGGGCGGCGAGTGGTCGAGCCGGCCATCGCCTACGCCAACCTCATGGTGCCCGGCCAGGAGCTGGCCACCCACACCGACGTGCCCGAGTTCCGGGGCGCCAACCGCAAGGGCCTGCCCCAGTGGCTCCTCGTCGTCATGCACCACAGCGGCCTCTTCGACCCCTGGCGACTGCACATCGCCACCGGCATCGCCTGGTTCCAGGACAGCGACGACGGCCAGCTGCGCTACTGGCCCGACGGTCCCGGCGCGCCTCCCGTCGTGCACGCCGTCCGCGCCAACACCGCGATGGTCCTCGACACCGACAGCGTGTTCCACGCCGTCGACCCGGTGGCGCCCGACGTCGAGCCGCCCCTCGTCCGCCCCGGTGCCGGGCTGGTCGCCGGGGCCCGCGGCGACGACGACGCCGACGGCCGGAGGTGGACCCTGTCCGACGCCGACTGCACCCCCGTGGCCACCTACGACTGGGACGACCTGCGGTTCTCGGTGTCGTGGAAGGCCTACTGCTTCGCCGACGACGCCGAGCGCGACGCCTGGCGCGACCACACCGACGACCTCACCGCCGACGCCGTCGTGGCCCGGCTGGTCGGCGACCTGGTGGCCCGGGGCCGGGTGCCGGCCGGCGTGGCGGTCGACCGTGACCTCGGCCTGCTGATGATCGACGAGTACGTCCGCTACCCCGCGGCGCCGTCGCCCGTGTGACCGGCGGGGTGGCGGCACCCGCCCCCGGCTTGCAAGGATCGGCGGCCGTGAGGGTGGACAAGCTGACCGGCACCGACGGTTTCGTCGTCATCGACCTGGCCGACGCCACCACCTCGGTCGGCGTGGCGCGGCTGGCGCCGAAGGTGCTGCGGGAAGGGGCCGAGCTGCTGGCCCGGTCGGTGACCTACAGCTTCGCCGCCTTCGGGGTGGCCGGGCACGGCGGCGCGTCGGCGGCGATCAACGCCAAGCCCGAGTCCCGCGACGACGCCGTGGCCGCCTTCGTCGACGAGGTCAGGGCCCGGGTCGAGTCGGGCTCGCTGGTGCTGGCCCCCGCCACCGGGCTGACCGCCGAGGACCTGGCGCCGCTCGGCGGCGACGCCCCCGACGCTGCCCTCACCGCCGCCGGGGCGCTGGCCGCCGGGCGGGTGGCCGGGCCCCACGACTGGCGCACC
>DASXRH010000514.1:0-2949 GCA_036506715.1 Acidimicrobiales bacterium | reverse complement strand
GTCACCTCGGGGCCGACCGTGGCCGTCGGGGCCGGGCCGGTGGCGGGCGGAAGCGGCGCCGAGTCGAGGGCGGCGGCCACGGGGGCCGGGTCGGGCACGTCGCCGAGGAAGCGGAGGGTGACGTGCCACTGGTCGCGGGTGGTCCAGCGCACCCCGGCGTGGGGTGGGCGGTCGAGGGCGGCCACCGCGTCGAGGACGTCGTCGGGCGGGACCACCGCCACGAACAGGCGCACCGGGTCAGGGTCGCACGGCTGTGGGCGTGGGGCGCGGACCCTCCGGTCGGTGGGGTGTGCCGGGTAGTTGCGCGGCCGAGGCCGATGCAGGACCTCCGGGGGTCAGCACACGGCCACCGCTCGCGGGCCGACGCCGAGCAACCGAGGCACCCGCACGAGGCAGCGCAGCGCCGGATCCGAGTCAGCGGGCCCGCCACCGGTCACCGATGGCCGCCGAGCAACCGAGGCACCCGCACGAGGCGGCGCGAACGGCCTCCCAGGTGAGCGCGACGGTCGCTCGCGAGTGCTGGACGCCGGTCGGTCGGGCGGCGCCGGAGCGTGAGCGCCCCACCACCGACGGTGCCCGGGCAGACGGCGACGGGAGGTGCCCGGGCACGCGGGCGGCGGTCCCTCCGGGCTCGGCTACCAGCACGAATCGTCGCATTCGCGGCCGTACGACCGCGGACGGTGGTTCTTCGAGTTGCGCCGCCCGGCGGGCCGCGGCACGCTCCTGGTGTGGCGAGCACTGGCTGGGGTGACGGCACGCCGCCGTCCAATGGGGTATTCGATCGACTGCGCGCACTGCTGTCGACCACGCGCAGGCGGGTCATCGCCTCGGTCGCGGCGGTGGTCGTGCTGATGGCCGGGACCGTGATCGGGGTGAGCCTGACGTCGTCGGACGAGGCGCCGGCGGCGACGACCACGACGACGACGACGGCGCCCACCACGACCACCACCGTTCCCCCGCCGCCGCCGACGTGGCCGCTGACCGGGCAACCGATCCCCGATCCGGCGCTGGCCAACAAGCCGGCGCTGGTGGTCAAGGTCGACAACGTCGAGCCCGACTCGCGGCCGCAGATCGGCATCAACCAGGCCGACATCGTCTACGAGGAGCGGGTCGAGGGGGCGGTCACCCGGTTCATGGCCGTGTTCCACTCGACCGACTCGGAGCCGGTGGGCCCAGTGCGGTCGGCCCGCACGTCTGACATCGGGCTGTTCCGGCCGCTGGGCACCCCCCTGTTCGCATGGTCGGGCGCCAACCCCACCTTCGCCGAGCGCGTGCGGGGCGCGGGCATCGTCGACGTCGGCTACGACGCCGCCAGCGACCAGTTCCACCGCGCCGGCGACCGCCGGGCGCCCCACAACCTCATGCTCAACAGCACGGCCGAGATGTGGGCCGCCAACTACCCGGGGGCGACCGTGCCGGGCCCGCTGTTCACCTACCGGGCCGCGAACGAGCAGGTCACCGGGGGGACGCCGATCACCGGCGTGCACATCGTGTTCGCGGAGGGGGCGGGCTCGGCGCCGGTCGACTACGGCTGGACCGGCGCCGGCTGGGCCCGCAGCCAGTCTGGCACCCCCCACGTCGACGCCAACGGGGCCCAGGTCGCCCCCGAGAACGTGATCATCAGCTTCACGCCCTACGCCGAGACCGACGTACAAGACCAGTTCGGGGTGCCGATCCGTGAGGCGCAGACCGTGGGCGAGGGCGAGGCCTGGGTCATGACCGGCGGCCAGCTCATCAACGCCCACTGGGTGAAGCCGGCGCTGGAGGCTCCCACCCAGTACCTCGACGCCGCCGGCCAGCCGGTCAAGCTCACGCCGGGGCGCACGTGGGTGGCGCTGCCCGAGCCGGGGACCGCCACCGTCGTTTGACGACCGTCAGGCCAAACCGGTCTCACGCAGCGTGAGGTTGAGCCGGCCCTCGCCGAGGCCGGTGGCCGGATCGCCGGTGCCGGGGACGATCCGGGGCACGCCGTGGAAGGCCAGGCGGGACGGCCCGCCGAACACGAACAGGTCGCCGGACCGCAGCTCGAGGTCGGTGTAGGGCCGGCCCCGGGTCTCGGGGTTGCCGAACCGGAACACGCACGTGTCGCCCACGCTGAGTGACACCACCGGGGCCTGGCTGCGCTCGTCGCGGTCCTGGTGGAGGCCGAGCCGGGCCTCGGCGTCGTACCAGTTGACCAGGGCCACGTCGGGGGCGTAGCCGCCGGCGTCGCCGAGGGCGGCAGCGACCGCGCGGCGGCCCAGATCGGCCAGCCAGGCGGGGAAGGGGGTGACCGGGGCGCCGTCGACGTCCTCGGCGGTGCGGGCGTAGCGGTACGGGATCCAGTGCCAGCCGAGGCACACCGACCGCACGGACATCGTGCCGCCGTTGGGCAGCCGGGTGGCATGGATGCCGGCCGGCGGCTCGGCCCACCGCCGCCAGGCGGCCACCAGGCGGCGCTGCTCGGCGATGTCGAGCCAGTCGGGAACGTGGACGGCGCCCGGCGCCACCTCGTGCCGGGGCCGGGGGAACGGCAGCGCCGTCACCGGGCGTCCTCCCACGTCGGGGGCGGCGAGGCGGTGGTGGGCCTGGGCGCCGACGCCGACGGGAGCCGGGCCGAACAGCGAGGCCGGGGCCACACCGCAGCCCACACGGCGCCACCTGCCTGCACCGGTGCCGCCGTGCGGTGCACGCGACCCCAGGACCGGACTGGCCCGGACGACACCGCAGCCCACACAGCACCACCTACCGACACCGGTGCCCGCGTGCGATGCACGCGACCCCAGCACCAGAGCGGCCCGGACCACACCGCAGCCCACACGGCGCCACCTGCCGGCACTGGCGCAGGCGTGCGATGCACGCGACCGCAGCACCGCAGTGGCCCGGACCATACCGGAGCCCACACGGCACCACCTGCCGGCACCGGTGCCGCCATGCGGTGCACGCGACCGCAGCACCGGAGTCGGCGCG
>DASXRH010000513.1:0-4678 GCA_036506715.1 Acidimicrobiales bacterium | reverse complement strand
AGGATGATGATGGCGCGGGCGGCCTCGTGGGGCTCAGGGGTGGCGAAGTCTCCGGCGGCGACGCCGCGGACGATGACCCGCTCGACCATGCGGTGGAGGGTGCGGCGCTTGGCGTCGATGGCGCGGCGCTCCGGGGGCTGCAGCCGGGTGTACTCCCGCCAGGCCACGTTGGACGCCAGTTGGGCGAAGTCGTCGTGGAGGTGGCTGGCCACCAGGGTGGCCACCGCCTCGTCGAGCTGGGCCGGCGGGGCGGGGTCGGCGGCGGCCAGCCGCCGGTCGAGGCGGCTCAGGACCAGGTCGTAGGCCTCGTCCAGGAACTCGCGCAGCAGGTCCAGCTTGGAGGGGAAGTGGTAGTAGAGGGCGGCGACGCTGACACCCGCCCGGGCCGCCATGTCGCGGATCGACGCGCCCTCGTAGCCGTCCTCGCCCATGACCTCGACCGCGGCCCGCAGGATGGCCACCTTGCCGGGGCGGTGGCGGCGCTCCGGGGCGCTGCTGGCGCTCACGCCGGCTCACATTACTGACCGAACGAACGCTAAGTTCGGGATCGGTGGCCGAGTACCGCGAGATCCGCTACGAGACCGACGGCGACGTCGCCGTCGTCACGCTCGACCGGCCCGCGGCCCGCAACGCCCTGACCCCGACGACCTACGCCGAGCTGACCGACGCGGTCACGGCCGCGGACCGCTCGGCCCGGTGCCTCGTGGTCACCGGGACCGATCCTGCGTTCTGCTCGGGCGACGACGTCAAGCAGATCATGCGGGCCGCCGGGCCCCAGGTGGCCGAGGGCCTGCGCCGCGAGCCCCGGCTCACCCCGGCGGCCGGCGCGCTGCTGGCGACCGACGTGCCCGTGATCGCCGCGGTCAACGGCCCGGCCGTGGGGTGGGGCATGGAGCTGGCGCTCATGGCCGACATCAGGGTCGCCTCCGAGCGGGCCCGCTTCGGCGAGCTGTTCGTCAAGCGGGGCCTGTGCTGCGACGTCCCCGGGCTGGCCCGCCTGGCCCAGGCCGTCGGGCGGGAGGCGGCGGCCGAGCTGCTGTTCACCGGGCGGGTGGTCGACGCCGGCGAGGCCCGGGCGCTCGGCCTCGTGTCCCGGGTCGTGCCCCACGACGAGCTGCTGCCCACGGCGCTCGCCGTGGCCCACGACATCGCCGCCAACCCGCCGCTGGCGGTGCGGCGCATCAAGGCCGGGCTACGGCGGGCGCTCGACCCCGACTGGGACGACCTCGGCCGCTGGGTGGCGGCCAGCCTGGCCGAGCTGTTCACCACCGAGGACCACCGGGAGGGCGTCGCCGCCTTCCTCGAACGACGAGAGGCGCACTACGTCGGCCGGTGACCGGCCGGGAGGGAACACGTGGACTTCGACCTGCCCCAGGACCTCGCCGACTACCTCGACGAGCTCGACGCCTTCATCGACAAGGAGATCCGGCCACTCGAGGAGGAGGACGACAACATCCGCTTCTTCGACCACCGGCGCGAGGACGCCCGCACCGACTGGGACCGGGGCGGCCTGCCCAACGAGGAGTGGGAGGCGCTGCTGGGCGAGATGCGCCGCCGGGCCGACGCCGCCGGCCACTACCGCTACGCCTTCCCGAAGGAGTACGGCGGCAGCGACGGCACCAACCTCGGCATGGCGGTCATCCGCGAGCACCTGGCCCGCAAGGGCCTCGGCCTCCACAACGACCTGCAGAACGAGTCGTCGATCGTCGGCAACAACGTCGGCCTGCTGCTGATGATCCGCTACGGCACCGACGCGCAGAAGGCCGACTGGATCGACGACCTGGCCAACGGGCGCCGGGGCTTCGCCTTCGGCATCACCGAGCCCGACCACGGGTCCGACGCCACCCACATGGAGACCACCGCCGTGCACGACGGCGACGAGTGGGTCATCACCGGCGAGAAGACGTGGAACACCGGCATCCACAAGGCGCCCTACGACCTGATCTTCGCCCGCACGAGCGGCGCCGCCGGCGACGGCGAGGGCATCACCGCCTTCCTCGTACCGACCGACAGCCCCGGGTTCGAGGTCCTCGAGTTCCTGTGGACCTTCAACATGCCCACCGACCACGGCCACATCCGGCTGACCGACGTGCGGGTGCCGCACTCGGCCATCTTCGGCGGCGAGGGCCGGGGCCTCCAGGTCGTGCAGCACTTCTTCAACGAGAACCGGATCCGCCAGGCGGCGTCGTCGCTGGGGGCCGCCGAGTTCTGCCTCGACCGGTCCGTCGACTACGCCCGCACCCGGGCCCCGTTCGGCCGGCCCCTGGCCCACAACCAGGGGATCCAGTTCCCCATCGTCGAGCTGGTGACCCAGTGCGAGATGCTGCGGGCGTTCATCCGCCAGACCGCCTGGCACATGGACCGGGACGGCGCCTTCTCGGTCAGCAAGGAGGTCTCGATGTGCAACTACTGGGCCAACCGGCTGTGCTGCGAGGCGGCCGACCGGGCCATGCAGGTCCACGGCGGCCTCGGCTACAGCCGGCACGAGCCGTTCGAGCACATCTACCGGCACCACCGCCGCTACCGCATCACCGAGGGCGCCGAGGAGATCCAGATGCGGCGGGTGGCCGGCTACCTGTTCGGGTTCATGGCGCAGCAGGCGCCGAAGGGGGTGGCGTCGATCCATGGCTGAGCGGACGACGTGGACGGCGAGCCCGTTCGTCGAGGACATCAAGCCGATCACGGCGACGGACGACGAGCTGCGGGAGATCCTCGAGGACGCCGCGCTCCAGCCGCTGCTGCCGGCGCTGGCCTACGCGACCGGCGACATGACGCTGCTCGACGAGCGGCTGCGCCCCGACCCGCTGCTGCTGGCGCTGCCCGAGGGCGGGTTCACCGACGAGCAGGCGGTCGAGATCCGGGAGCGGGCGCTCGAGGCCCTGGTCCGCTTCCGCGACGGCGGCTGCGTGCCCGCCCCGGTGCCGGCCGAGGCCGACGTGCTGCGCATCCTCGAGTTCGCGGTGGCCGGGAGCGACATGGGCCCCTACCTGCCGCTGCTGGAGGAGGAGCTGGCCCACCGGGGCGAGGACCGGCGGGCACCCACGTGGCACAAGAGCGAGGTGGCCCCCGACCGCGCCTTCCGGGTGCTGATCATCGGTGCCGGCATGTCGGGCCTGCTGGCCGGCCACCGGCTCGACCAGGCGGGCGTGGACTTCACGATCGTCGACAAGGACGACGACGTCGGCGGCACCTGGTGGGAGAACCAGTATCCGGGCTGCCGGGTCGACAACCCCAACCACAACTACAGCTACAGCTTCGCCCAGCGCCACGACTGGCCCTTCCATTACTCGACGCAGCCGGTGCTCAACCAGTACCTGCGGGACTGCGCCGACGCCTTCGGCCTGCGCGACCGCATCCGGCTGCGCACCGAGGTGCTCTCGGCCGAGTGGGACGAGGCCGGCCTGCGGTGGTCGGTGCGGGTCCGCACCGCGGACGGCCGGGAGGAGACGCTGGTGGCCGACGCGGTGATCAGCGCCATCGGTCAGCTCAACCGCCCCAAGATGCCCGAGATCCCCGGCGTCGACGACTTCGCCGGGCCGTCGTGGCACTCGGCCCGCTGGCGCCATGACGTGCCTCTGGCCGGCAAGAAGGTGGTCGTGATCGGCACGGGGGCGTCGGCCATGCAGTTCATCCCCGAGATCGCCCGCGAGGTGGGCGAGCTGGTGGTGCTGCAGCGCACGCCGGCGTGGATGGGCCCCACCCCCGACTACCACGACGCCGTGCCCTCCGGGCTGCAGTGGCTGTACGGCCACGTGCCCGCGTACAGCGAGTTCAACCGGTTCTGCATCTTCTGGAAGATGGGCGACGGCGCCCTCGCCGGCGTCACGGTCGACCCCACCTGGGACGGCGACGGCGAGTCGATCAGCATGATGAACGACTTCGTGCGCCAGATGCTGACCGGCTACATCGCCGAGCAGTTCTCGGCCCGGCCCGACCTGATGGAGCAGGTCACCCCGCACTACCCGCCCGGCGCGAAGCGGATGATCCGCGACAACGGCATCTGGGCGTCGACGCTCATGCGGGACAACGTGCGGCTGGTCACCGACGGCATCGAGCGGATCACCGCCCGCGGCGTGCGGCTGGCCACCGGCGAGGAGGTGGACGCCGACGTGATCCTCTACGGCACCGGGTTCACGGCCTCCGAGTTCCTCATGCCCATGCGGGTCACCGGGCGCCAGGGCCGCGACCTCCACGAGCAGTGGGGTGGTGACGCCCGGGCCTACCTCGGGGTGTCGGCCCCCGGCTTCCCCAACTTCTTCATGCTGTACGGGCCCAACACCAACATCGTGGTCAACGGGTCCATCGTCTACTTCTCCGAGTGTGGGGTGCGGTACATCCTCGGGCTGCTGGGGCTGCTGCTCGGCGGCGGCCACGGGGCCCTCGACGTTCGCAAGGACGCCCACGACGAGTTCAACGAGCAGTGCGACGCCGAGAACCTGCGCATGGCCTGGGGCGTGTCCGACGTGAACAGCTGGTACAAGAACGCCCACGGCCACGTGGCCCAGAACTGGCCGTTCACCCTGCTGGAGTACTGGCGGCGCACGCTGCGCCCCGACCCCGACGCCTACGACTTCACGGCCGCCTAGAGCGCGCGCGGACAGGTCGCGCCGTCTCGGCGAACGGCTACTGTATTTCCCGCTCTTGGCGCTTCGCGCCGGGCCGCTCGGGCCACGGCCGC
>DASXRH010000512.1:0-1627 GCA_036506715.1 Acidimicrobiales bacterium | reverse complement strand
TTCCTCGAGTCAGGAGTCCGGGCCACTAGCCGGTACCCCAGGAGTAGGTCTGCTTCTCCAGGTGGAGGTAGGTGAACGTCTCGGTGGTGCGGACGCCGGGCAGCGCCCGGATCACGTCGTTGACCACGGCCAGCAGCTCCTCGTTGTCGCGGCACACCACCTCGACCAGCAGGTCGAACCGCCCGCTGGTGACCACGACGTAGGACACCTCGTCGACCTTGGCCAGCTTGGCGGCCACCGCCCGCAGGTCGCCGTCGACCTCGACGCCCACCATCGCCTGCAGCCCGAACCCCAGCGTGAGCGGGTCGGTCACCGCCACCACCTGCATCACGCCGTTCTCGATCAGCCGCTGGACCCGCTGGCGCACGGCCGCCTGCGACAGGCCGACGAGCGGGCCGAGCTTGGCGTAGGGCATGCGCCCGTCGAGCTGCAGCTCGCGGATGATCGCCTTGTCGATGTCGTCGATCCCGACGGGCGGCCGGGTGCTCACGAGTCGCCCCCGAGGACGCCGTCGAGCGCCAGCGCCGGCCGGTCGAGCGCCTCGGCCACGGCGGCGTTCACCACCGCGCCCCCGAGGGTGTTCACCCCCAGCGCCAGCGCGGCATCGGCGCTCACCGCCGCGGGCACCCCCAGCCGGGCCAGCTCGGCCAGGTACGGCAGGGTGACGTTGGTCAGCGCGTACGTCGACGTGTTGGGCACCGCCCCCGGCATGTTGCCGACGGCGTAGTGGATGACCCCGTGGGCCTCGAACACCGGGTCCTTGTGGGTGGTCTCGTGGGAGGTCTCGATGCAGCCCCCCTGGTCGATGGCGATGTCGACCACCACCGCCCCGGGCTTCATCCCCGCCACCATCTCCTCGGACACCACCACCGGCGCCCGGCCGCCGGGCACGAGCACGGCCCCGATGACCAGGTCGGCCTCGGCCACCACCTGCTCGACCGTGCCCCGGTTGGACGCCAGCGTGGTGATGCGGCCCATCTGGATCTGGTCGATGAACCGCAGCCGGTCGACGCTCTTGTCGAGCAGGTCGACCTCGGCCTCGAGCCCGGCCGCCATCCAGGCCGCGTTCCAGCCCACGTTGCCCGCCCCCAGCACCACCACCCGGGCGGGCCGCACCCCGGGGGCACCACCCAGCAGCACGCCGCGCCCGCCGTTGTGCCGCTCGAGGTAGTGGGCGCCGATCTGCACCGACATCCGCCCCGCCACCTCGCTCATGGGGGCGAGCAGGGGGAGCGCGCCGTCCTCCAGCTGCACGGTCTCGTAGGCGATGCCGGTCACCCCCGACGACAGCAGCGCGTCGGCCACCTTGGGGTAGGCGGCCAGGTGCAGGTAGGTGAACACGACCAGGCCGTCGCGGAAGAAGCCGAACTCCTCCTCCAGCGGCTCCTTGACCTTGCACACCAGCTCGGCCCGCTCCCACACCTCGGCCGGGTCGTCGACGATCTCGGCCCCGGCCCGCCGGTAGGCCTCGTCGCCGATGCTCGATCCCGCGCCGGCACCCGCCTGGACCAGGACATCCACCCCGTGCACGGACAGCTCGCGGACGCCCTCGGGGGTCACGGCCACCCGGAACTCGTCGATCTTGGTCTCGGCCGGAACGCCGACCCGCAGGGTCACCCGCTCATCT
>DASXRH010000511.1:0-4704 GCA_036506715.1 Acidimicrobiales bacterium | reverse complement strand
GACGGCCCGGGCCAGCGCCGCCGGAGCGCACACCCAGATGCAGGCCTCGCCGCCGTGGGTGGGGAAGATGCCCGCGAAGGTGCCGCCACCGAGGAAGAACTCGATGCCGTCCCAGGGCGTGCCGCCGTAGTAGGCGTACTGGGTGGCCCCGCCGGGGGCGCGGGCGTCGATGACCGGGGCGCCGACCGCCCGGGCCACACGTGACCGCAGGCCGTCGGCCCCGACCACCACGCGGGCGTCGATCTCGACGGGCTCGCCGCTCGGCCCGAGGGCGCACAGGCCGGTGATCCGGCCGCCCGGTCCCCGGCGCACGCCGGTCACCATGTGGCTGAGGCGGACGCTGGCGCCCGCGTCGGCGGCCGCCTCGGCCAGCAGCGTGTCGAGCACGTGACGGCGGGGCGCCACCAGGTGGTCCACCCCGGCCCGGGGCTTGACCTGGCGGACGACGCTGCCCTCCGTGGTGTGGAAGGTCACCTTGCGGATGGGCGGCGCCCCGCTGGCGGTCACCGCGTCGAGCAGGCCCCACCGGTGGAGCTGGACGACCCCGCTGCGGGAGATGGCGTGGGTCGACAGGGTGTCGCTGGGGAACTCGGCCCGGTCGACGACCACGACGTCGTGGCCCTGGCGGGCGAGCAGCATGGCGGTGGCGGCCCCGGCGGCGCGGGCGCCGACGACGGCCACGTCGTGGCGGGCGGTCACGGTGGTGGACCGCCGGCGGCCGCTGCCGCGGGAGGGGCGGTCGGGCACCGGATCGGGCACGGCGACCGCCTGGGTGAACGTCTCCTCGGCGAACCAGGACCGGAACCGGTCCTCGCCCATGGCCGCCAGCACCGGGGCGACCTGGGTGGCCTGGGCCTTGAGAGCGGCCAGCTTGGTGTCCTGCAGCTCGTCGTCGAGGTGGACGGCCACGGCCACCTCGGCGTCGGCGGTGTGCAGCGGGAGGCCCGGCCCGAACACGTCCAGCTCGGCGTGGACGTCGGCGAACCGGCGGGCGAAGCGGTCGGTTGTGGTGGCCCGCAGCAGCAGGGGCCGCGGCGCCGGCAGGTCGTCCCACGCGGTCCGGACCCAGGCGGCCACGGCCCGGTGGTCGGGGTGGCCGGTCATGCCGTCGGGGCCGAAGGTCACGATCGTGTCGGGTCGCACGTCGGCGAGCAGGTCGGCCACCAGGCGGGTGCCCTCGGCGGGGTCGAGGTTGGCCAGGGTGCCGTCCTCGAGTCCGAGGATCCGGTGGTCGTCGACCCCGAGCACGGCCATGGCCGCCCGGACCTCGTGGTCGCGGGTGCGGGCCAGGCGCTCGGGCGGCCAGCGGTCGGGGTCGGACGTGCCGTGCTCGCCCCGGGTGGCGGTGACGCACACCACCCGGTGGCCGGCCCGCCGGGCCAGGATCATCAGGCCCGACGACAGGTAGGTCTCGTCGTCGGGGTGGGCCCAGACGCCGAGCACGGTGCCGAGGGCAGCGGCGTCGGCCGGGGTGCGGACGACGCGCGTGGCGCCGGGGCCGTCGGGCCCGGCGGGCCCGGTGGGGACGGGCCCGGCGGCGCTCATCGGGGCAGCACCGCCGTGAGGGCCCACAGGGTGGGCATGCCGGCGGCGATGGCCGCCGTCGACGAGCCGAGCCGCCGGGCGGCCACCAGGCCGACCGCCACGGCCCCGAGGGGCGCCAGCATCGAGCCGGGGCCGGCGCCCATGCGGGCGACGAGGGCGTCGGCGGCCACGGCCGTGAACACGACGGCCACGACGTAGGTGGCGGCCCGCTGGAGCCGGCCGAGCGACTGCACGCGGTCGACGAGGGAGGCCGGTCCGAAGCGGAACAGGTAGCTGGCCGCACCGGCGGCCAGGAGGGTGATCCAGACGGTCATCGGGGGGTGTCCTGGGTCTCGGGGGATGGGTCGGCGGTCTCGTTGCCGGCGGCGGTGCCGGCGGGTGCGACGGCTGCGATGGGGGCGTCGGCGGTCTCGTCCCGGGTGGTGGCGAGGGCCACGGCCAGGCCGATGACGACGGCCGCCAGCACGCCGAGGTGCAGCGGGGCCAGCCGGCCCACGGCGGCCACGGCCGCGGTGACCAGGCAGGCCCGGCGGGCGGCGGGGGAGGTGATGCGGCGCTCGGCCTCGCCCACCAGGAACAGGGGGACCACGAATCCCAGCTGCAGGCTCTCGGGCAGGTGGCCGGCGGCCAGTGCTCCCGTGGCGCAGGCGGACATCCACACGGCGAACAGCACGAGGCCCGCGCCCAGGTAGTGGGCGTGGGCGGCCCGGCAGTCGGGCTCGTCGAGCCGGTAGCGGTCGTAGCCGACGGCGAAGCTGGGGTCGACCAGCAGGTAGGCCGCCAGGGCCCGCCACCAGCGGGGGGTGCCCCGCCAGTAGGGCCCGGCGGCGGCGGAGTAGATGACGAGGCGGGCGTTGATGGCCAGCACCGTGGCCACGACCACGATCGGCGCCGCCCCGGCCCCCAGGAGCCCGGCGGCCGCGACCTGGGCCCCGCCCGAGTAGATCAGCGGCGCCACTGCGAACCCGGCCCCCGCCGGCAGGCCGGCCCGCCCGGCGGCCACGCCGACCACCAGGCCGTACATGGCCATGCCCGGCAGCCACGGCGCCATGGCCCGCACGCCGGCGCCGTAGGGCGCCAGCCGGGCGCGGCGCCGCCGGCCGGCGGCATCGGCGCCGGCAGGCTGGGGGCGTGGCAGGGCGAGCATCCCGCAACGGTGCGCCTCACCTGCTGTTCCGTGCTTGGAGGGGATCTGGAGAAGTTGTGGATGCGCCGTCCAGGCATGCGAAGGAGTAGCGGCCCGCACACGCTCTGTAGCAGCCCGACCGGGATCAGGTCGGGGTGAGCACTCGGGGCTCGGCACGACGTCCGACCCGACCCGGGGCGGGGAGTACACGAGCGCCCACTAGCGTTCCGGCGTGGACGAGCGCCCCTTCTTCACCGCGACCGAGGCCGGCCTCGAGCCCCATCCCGACGCCCGCAGCCCGTGGGCCGCCGACATGCTCCACGGCCGGCTGCTGGCGGGGCTGGCGGCGTGGGCCATCGAGCGCGACCACGGCGACCCCGGGCTGCAGCCCGCCCGCCTCACGGTCGACCTCTACCGGACGCCGCCCATGCTGCCCACCACCGTGGCCACCAGCCTCGTGCGCAGCGGGGGCCGGGTGCGGGCGGTCGACGCCGTGGTCCACGTGGGCGGGGTCGAGGTGGCCCGGGCCTCGTCGCTGTTCCTGCGCCGCGGCGAGGCGCCGGTGCTCGACGACGCGCCGGTCACGCCGGGGTGGGACGCTCCGCACCCCGACGCCATGCCCCGGGCACCCATGCCCAACGACGTGCCGTTCGAGGTCCGCCAGGCGGGGGAGCGGGGGTTCGGGGCCCCGGGCGGCGGCGCCCGCCAGGTGTGGCTGCGGGACCGGCGGCCGCTGGTCGCCGGCGCCGCGTTGACACCGTTCGTGCGGGCGGCGCTGGCGTCCGACTTCGCCAGCCCGCTGGCCAACATGAGCAGCGAGGGCCTCGTCTACATCAACGCCGACATGACCCTGCACCTCGGCCGCATGCCCGAGGGGGAGTGGCTGGGCGTCGGCACCGGCGACCGGGTGGTGGCCGACGGCGTGTCGGTGGCCGAGTGCCCGATGTACGACGAGCACGGACCGGTCGGGTGGAGCTCCGTGTGTGCGGTGCTCAACCCTCGCATGCCGCGGTAGGGCGCATCCGGCAGTGCGTCACGCCCGCTCGGCCAGCGTGAACACCACCAGGGCCAGGGGGACCAGGACCCACAGCTGGGCCGTCGTGTAGTGGCGCAGCTCGGCCCGGATGTCGACGCCGGCCAGCTCTGCGGCCATGGTGTCGGGCCGGCGGAGGAAGCCGAGGGCGTAGGCCAGGAGCGGGACGTAGTTGAGGCACACGCCCACCAGCCACACGCTGAGCAGCCACCAGCCGAGGGTGGGGGCCGAGGCCACGGTCAGGGCGGCGATCACCACCGCGGCCAGGGCGCCGAACGCGAACTCGGCCACGATGACCCTGGCCCGCACCGGGCCGCCCTTCACACCGTGCATGTCGATGGCGGCCAGGCGGCGCACGTCGAGCCTCCTCACGCACGCCGAACGTACCGGACGACGACGCCGGCACCTCTGGCCGCCGGCGGCGGGCGTCGTCCGGCCAGGCGCGGCGGGGGCCGCGTTCCGCTCAGGCGTAGCGGGCCACGAGGCGGTCCCGGGCGGGCCGGGTCGACTCGGTGAACACGACCAGCTCGTGGGCCAGCCGCCCCAGGCGGGCCAGGATCTCGGGAGCGGCCACCCGGCCCTCGTCGTCGAAGTCGCCCATGGCGGTGACCACCTGGGTGGGCAGGGTCACGGCCAGCACGCTCTGCAGCGACAGCCGCAATGGCTCGAGCGCCTGCGGGTTGCGCACCCGGCCGCCGTGGCCGACCAGCGAGGCCGGCTTGTAGACGAACTGGGCGATGGCCAGGTGATCGAGCAGGTTCTTCAGCACGCCGGACATCGAGCCGTGGTAGACGGGCGTGCCGAGGACGAAGGCGTCGGCGGCGTCGGCCGCCGCCACCAGCCGGACCACGTCGGGGTCGGGATGGAGGCGGGGGTCGCGGTGATAGGCCGGGTCGGCCAGCGGCAGCACCGGGTCGCCCACGTCCCAGCGGTCGACCTCGGCGCCCGCGGCCGCCAGGGCCTCGGCGGCGGCGTCGCACAGGGCGCGGGTGAACGACGG
>DASXRH010000510.1:0-7534 GCA_036506715.1 Acidimicrobiales bacterium | reverse complement strand
GGCCATCCTGCCGGCCCGCATCCGCCAGGGCCGGCTGACGGTCACGGTCTCCACCGGTGGCCACAGCCCGGCTATGGCATCATGGCTGAGGGAGCGCTTGGCCGCCGAGCTCGGGCCGGAATACGACCAGCTCATCGGCCTGTTGGGAGAAGCGAGAACAGAGATACAGGCTCAGGGAGTGGGTACCGAGCGTCTGGATTGGCGAGGGGCGCTCGATTCGGGAATCCTGGACCTGATTCGGGCCGGACGGCTCGATGAAGCCAAGGAGCGCCTGCGCGCGTGTCTGTCGTCGTCATCGGACTGAACCACCGCACCGCCCCGCTCGACCTGCTCGAGCGGATGGCCGTCGCCGATGGCCAGCTGCCCAAGGCGCTGCACGATCTCTGCACCCGCGAGCACATCAGCGAGGCGCTCGTCCTCTCGACGTGCAACCGCACCGAGGTCTACGCGGTGGCCGAGCGGTTCCACGGCGCCTACAGCGACATCCGGGGCTTCCTCGCCGACTTCTCGTACCTGCCGCCCGAGGAGTTCTCCGACCACCTCTACGTCCACTACGACACCGCGGCCGTCTCCCACCTGCTGTCGGTGACGGCCGGGCTCGACTCGGCGGTCCTGGGCGAGAGCGAGATCCAGGGCCAGGTCAAGCTGGCGTGGGAGCGGGCCCGCGACGAGGGCACCGCCGGCCCCACGCTCAACCTGCTGCTGCGCCACGCGCTCGAGGCCGGCAAGCGGGCCCGCACCGAGACCGGCATCGCCCGCAACATCGCGTCGGTGTCGCAGGCGGCGGTGGCCATGGCCGGCGAGCGTCTGGGCGGCGTGGCCGGCAAGACCGTGCTGGTCCTGGGCGCCGGCGAGATGGGCGAGGGCATGGCGGTGGCGCTCGCCGGCGCCGGTGTCGCCCGGGTGCTGGTGGCCAACCGCACCCCGGCCCGGGCCCGCGAGCTGGCTGCCCGGGTGGGGGGCCAGGCGGTGCCGCTGGTCGAGCTGCCCGACCGCCTGGCCGAGGCCGACGTGCTGCTCACGTCCACCGGATCGCAGGTCCCGCTGATCGACCGGGCCGACGTCGAGCCGCTCATGGCCGCCCGGGGCGAGCGGCCGCTGCTCGTCGTCGACATCGCGGTGCCCCGCGACGTCGACCCCGGCGTGGGCGAGATCGCCGGCGTGACCCTGCTCGACATGGACGACCTGCGGGCCTTCGCCGCCCACGGGGTGGCCGAGCGCCGGCGCGAGGTGGTCGCCGTCGAGGCCATCCTCCACGACGAGATCGAGCGCTACCTGGTGGCCACGTCGGCCCGCGAGGTGGCGCCGATGATCGTGGCGCTGCGCCGGCGGGCCGAGGAGGTGCGGCTGTCCGAGCTCGACCGGTTCCGGGGGCGCTACGAGGACCTCGACCCCCGCCAGGTCGACCTGGTCGACGCCGTGACCCGGGGGCTGGTCGCCAAGCTGCTGCACCCGCCGACCGTGGTCCTGAAGGACGCGGCCGGCAGCTCGCGGGGCGACCGGCTGGTGGCGGCGCTACGCGAGCTGTTCGAGATCGAGGCCTAGGACGGTCCCGATGAAGCTCCGGGTCGCGACCCGGGGCTCGGCGCTCGCCCGGTGGCAGGCCGACCACGTGGTCGCTCTGTTGGGCAAGGCCGACCCCCGGCTCGATGTCGAGGTCGTCGTGGTCGAGACGAGCGGCGACCGCCGCCTCGACGTCCCCATCTGGGAGCTGGGCGGCAAGGGCGTGTTCGTCAAGGAGGTCCAGGCCGCCGTCCTCGACGGCCGGGCCGATCTCGCCGTCCACTCGGCCAAGGATCTGCCGTCGGCCACCCCCGACGGCCTGGTCATCGCCGCCGTGCCCGAGCGGGCCGACGTGCGGGACGCCCTGGTGGGCGCCCGGCTGACCGACCTCGGGCACGGCGCCACGGTGGCCACCGGGTCGCTGCGGCGCCGGGCCCAGCTCGCCCACCTGCGGCCCGACCTGGCGTTCGTGGGAGTGCGGGGCAACATGGCCACCCGGGTCGACCGGGCCGGCCACGACGGTGTCGACGCCGTGGTGGTGGCGTGCGCCGCCCTCGACCGCCTGGGCTGGGCCGACCGCATCGCCGAGCGGCTCGGGGTCGACGTCGTGCTGCCCCAGGTGGGCCAGGCGGCGTTGGCCGTCGAGTGCCGCAGCGACGACGACGACATCCGCAGCGCGCTCGGGGACATCGAGCACGGGCCGACGCGCCGGGCGGTGGACGCCGAGCGGGGGTTCCTGGCCGAGCTGGGGGGCGACTGCTCGCTGCCGGCGGCCGCCCACGCCACGCTGGCCGGCGACGGCCTCCGGATCCGGGGCCTGATCGCCACACCCGACGGCACGACCGTCGTCAGCCACGAGGTGACCGGCCCGGCCGCCGCCGGCGCCGCGCTCGGCAGGTCGGTCGCCCGCCACCTCCTCGACCAGCAGGGCGGCGCGGCCCTGCTGGACGGGGGCTGACGGGTGGCGGTGCACCTGGTCGGCGCTGGTCCCGGCGACCCGGGGTTGCTGACGGTGCGGGCCCTCGAGATCCTGCGCCAGGCGGACGTGGTGGTCTACGACCGCCTGTCCCAGGAGTCGCTGCTCGACCTCGCGCCGGCCGCCGCCGAGCGCATCGACGTGGGCAAGGCCCCCGGCCACGTCCGCCTGGGCCAGGACGACATCAACGACCTGCTGGTCGAGCGGGGGCGGAAGGGCGAGACCGTGGTACGGCTGAAGGGCGGCGACCCGTTCGTGTTCGCCCGGGGCGGCGAGGAGGCCGCGGCGCTGGCCGCCGCCGACGTCCCGTTCGAGGTGGTGCCCGGCATCACCTCGGCCATCGCCGTGCCCGCGTACGCCGGCATCCCCGTCACGCTGCGGCACTCGTCGACCAGCATCACCATCGTCACGGGGCACGAGGATCCGGCCGCCGGCACCGACGGCTCGGTCGACTGGCGGGCGGTGGCCCGGGTCGGCGGCACGATCGTGATCCTGATGGGGGTGGCCCGCGTCGGCCACATCGCCGCCGAGCTCGTGGCCGGAGGGCTGGCGCCCACGACCCCGGTGGCGGCGGTGCAGTGGGGGACCCGCCCCGAGCAGACGACCGTGCGGGCCACGCTGGCCACCATCGGCGACCGGCCGCTGGGCACCCCGTCGACCATCGTGGTGGGCGAGGTGGCGGCGCTCGACCTGGCCTGGTTCGAGAACCGGCCGCTGCTGGGCCGGCGGGTGGTGGTGACCCGGGCCCGCGACCAGGCCAGCGAGCTGGTGGCCCGGCTGGCCGCCCTGGGGGCGGCCACCGTCGAGGTGCCGGCCATCGCCGTCGCCGACCCGGCCGACGGGGGCGCGGCGCTGGCCGCGGCCGTCGAGCGGGTGGGCGACTACGACTGGGTGGTGCTGACCTCGGCCAACGGCGCCCGCCGGCTGCTGGCGGCGCTGCGGGACGCCGGGCGCGACGCCCGGGCGCTGTGCGGGGTGCGGCTGGCGGCCATCGGCCCCGGCACCGCCCAGGTGCTGGCGAGCGCCAACCTGGTGCCCGATCTGGTGCCGCCCCGCTACGTCGCCGAGTCGCTGCTCGATGCCTTCCCCGCCCCACCGGCGGGGGGCGGCCGGGTGCTGCTGGCCCGGGCGGCGGTGGCCCGCGACGTGCTGCCCGAGGGCATGGCGACCGCCGGGTGGGCGGTCGACGTGGTCGAGGCCTACCGCACCGAGCCGGTGCCGCTCGACGCCGCCCGAGAGGCGGCGCTGGCCGGCGCCGAGATCGTGACGTTCACGTCGTCGTCGACGGTGACCAACTTCCTGGCCGCCCTGGGGGACCGGCCGGTCCCGCCGGTGGTGGCCGCCATCGGCCCGATCACGGCGGCCACCGCCCGCGACCGGGGCCTGTCCGTGGCCGTCGAGGCCGAGGTCCACACGATCGAGGGGCTGGTCGAGGCCCTGTGCGCGTGGGCCGCCGGCCACCCGCGCCCGGCGCCATGACCGGCCGCGCGCCCCTGCCGGGGGCCCTGGTCTTCGACTTCGACGGGCTCATCCTCGACACCGAGAGCCCCACCTACGACGCCGTGGCCCGGATCTTCGCCGAGCACGAGGTCGACCTCGAGCTGGGCTGGTGGCACTCGACCCTCGGCACGTCCAACCACGTGCACTGGACCGACGTGCTGGCCGACCGGGTGGGCCGGCCGCTCGACCGGGACGAGCTGGTGGCCCGGCGCGAGCAGTCCCGGCTGGTGGTGATCGAGTCGCTGGCGGTCTCCGACGGCCTGGTCGACCTGCTCGACGGCGCCGAGGCCGCCGGGGTGCCGTGCGCGGTCGCCTCCTCGTCGGGCATCGGCTGGGTCGGCGGTCACCTCGATCGGCTGCGCATCCGGGACCGGTTCGCGGCGGTGATCACCAGCGACGACGTGGGCCGCGACCCCCGGCGGACCAAGCCGGCGCCCGACCTGTTCCTGGCGGCGGCGGCCGCCCTCGGGGTCGACCCGGCGTCGTGCGTGGTGCTGGAGGACTCGCCCAACGGCGTGGCCGCCGGCCGGGCGGCGGGGATGGTGGTGGTGGCGGTGCCGGGACCGATGACCGCCCCCCTCGATTTCTCGGCCGCTCATCTGGTGGTCCCGTCGCTGGCGGCGGTGGATGTGAATCGCCTGGGTCGGCTGGCGGCTACGGTCTGACCGCGCCGAAAGGGGGACGCATGCGATGGCTGCACGTCGCGTGTGCTTGACTGTGAAACAGCCGTTTGGGCCCCGTCGGGAAGGGCGGACCCGGGGGACGACTCAACTGACACCGCCCTGCGACGACGCGAGCGGTGCACGTGGCATTGACACCAGGGTGCCGAGGGGGCACCCGGGAGACTGCGGCATGGACCGAGAGGGCGCGTGTCACTGCTGACCGTCAACAACGTGGGGGTGCGCTTCGGCGGCGTCGTCGCGCTCGACGAGCTGACCTTCGCCGTCGAACCGGGCCGGATCTGCGCGCTGATCGGCCCCAACGGGGCGGGCAAGACCACGTTGTTCAACGTGCTCAGCCGCCTCTACCAGTCCAACAGCGGCACGGTGACATTCGACGGCCACGACCTGCTGGCCACGCCGGCCCACCGCATCGTCCGGCTGGGCCTGGCCCGCACGTTCCAGAACGTTGCCCTGTTCCCGGCCCTCACGGTGCTCGAGAACGTGCTCACGGGGGCCCAGTCGCTCGGCCACGTCGGTTTCGCTCGGTCGATGCTGCGCCTGGGGGCCGCCCGCGAGGAGCGGGCGCTGCGCCGCCGTTGCCTCGAGCTGCTGGCCCGCCTCGACCTGGCCGACCTGGCCCACCGGCCCGTGGCCGGGCTGCCGTTCGGCACCCTCAAGCGCATCGAGTTCGCCCGGGCGCTGGCCGCCGAACCCCGGCTGCTGATGCTGGACGAGCCGGCCAACGGCCTGACCCACAGCGAGGTCGACGAGCTGGGCGCCACCATCCGTTCGATCCGCGACCAGTTCGACCTCACGATCCTGCTGGTCGAGCACCACATGGCCATGGTCATGTCCATCTCCGACCACATCGTCGTGCTCGACTTCGGCCGCAAGATCGCCGAGGGCGTTCCGGCCGAGATCCGCAACGACCCACTGGTGATCGAGGCCTACCTGGGGGCGCCGGCATGAGCCTGCTCGAGATGGAGGGGGTGTCCGGGGGCTACGGTCCGGTGCAGGTGCTGCACGGCATCGACCTGGCGGTCGACCTCGGGCACGTCGCGGTGGTGCTCGGGGCCAACGGCGCCGGGAAGACCACCACCCTGCGAGCGATCAGCGGCATGATCTCGGTCACGGGCGACATCCGTCTCGACGGCAGGTCGATCGTCGGCAAGCCGCCCGAGGCCGTCTCCAAGCTGGGCATCGCCCACGTGCCCCAGGGGCGGGGCACCTTCACCGAGCTGACCGTCGACGAGAACATGCGCATCGGGGCGATCAACCGCCACGACCGCGAGATCGACGCCGACCTGGACCGTTGGTACGAGGTCTTCCCGCGGCTGGGCGAGCGCCGGCGGCAGCAGGCCGGCAGCATGAGCGGCGGCGAGCAGCAGATGCTGGCCCTGGCCCGGGCGATGATGTCCCGGCCCCGCCTGCTGCTGCTCGACGAGCCGTCGCTGGGCCTGGCCCCGCTGGTGACCCGCGAGCTGTTCGCCCGGCTCGGCGACCTCAACCGCGAGGAGGGGCTGTCGGTGCTGGTGGTCGAGCAGAACGCCAGCCTCGCCCTCGACATCGGCCATTGGGGCTACGTGCTCGAGGCCGGGCACATCGCGGTGCAGAACTCGGCCCACGAGCTCCACGACGACGAGGCCGTCCGCAAGGCCTACCTGGGGTTCTGACATGCAGCTCTTCGTCGAACAGGTCCTCAACGGGGTGGGCAACGGGGTGGTCTACGGCCTGGTGGCCTTGGCCCTGGTGATCATCTTCCGCACCACCGGCGTCCTCAACTTCGCCCAGGGCGAGATGGCGCTGTTCTCCACGTACATCTCCTGGAAGCTCACCACCACGGGCATGCCGGTGGTGGCGGCGATCGCGATCTCGATGGCCATCAGCTTCATCGCCGGGGCGGCCATCGAGCGCACGCTCATCCGCCCTGTCGAGTCGGCCCGCAGCCCCCTCAACGTGGTGATCGTCACCCTGGGCCTGTTCCTCGGGCTGAACTCGCTGGTCCAGCTGATATTCGGCACCGACCCGCAGACGATGCCGTCGATCTTCCCGGCCGGCAGCATCGAGCTGTTCTCCACCAACGGCGACGCCGCCGTGATCCAGAAGCAGACGATCGGGCTCATCCTCGTGCTGCTGGCCGAGTGCCTGGTGCTGTGGTTCCTGCTCCAGCGCACCCGGTTGGGGCTCAAGCTGCGGGCGGTGGCCGCCGACCCCGACTCGGCCCGGCTGCACGGCATCAGGGCCGGGTCGATGCTCATGTTCGGATGGGCGCTGTCGGCGGCGCTCGGTGCTCTGGCCGGGTCGCTCGTGGCCGCCGAGCGCACCGGGTTCGACGCCAGCCTCATGCAGACGATCCTCGTGTACGCCCTGGCCGCCGCCGCCCTCGGCGGGTTCGACAGCCTGTGGGGCGCGGTCATCTGCGGCTTGCTGGTGGGCGTGGCCGACGCCCTCACCATCCAGTACATCGACGCCCTCGACGGCATCGAGGTGGTGCTGCCGCTGGCGCTGATCCTCGTCGTGCTGGTGGTGATGCCCAACGGCCTCTTTGGCAAGCGCACAGTGGAGAGGGTCTGATGACGACCGAGCAGACCGGCGCGGCCGTCGAGCCTGCGCTCGGCACCGCCCCCGTCGACATGGCCGGCGCCGCCGCGGCCGGCGCCGCACCGCCGCTGTGGCCGCCGGTGCCCCCGGCCGTCACCAGGGTCCGCATCGTCATCGGGGTGGTGCTGGCGGCCGCCGCGCTGTACGCGCCGTTCTACTTCCAGCCCGAGATGAACCGCGTGCTCTCCCAGGCCATCTACATCGCCATCGCCGCCATGGGCGTCAACCTGCTCACCGGGTTCAACGGCCAGGTGTCCATCGGCCATGGCGCCTTCTACGGGGTGGGCGCCTT
>DASXRH010000509.1:0-4115 GCA_036506715.1 Acidimicrobiales bacterium | reverse complement strand
GGTCGGGCACAGGCAGGCGGCCGTCCCGCTGGCGCCCAGCAGCGCGATGTCCCCGGCGGTCACGTGGGTGCAGTGCACCGCGGTGGTGCCCGGCCCGAGCACCCCGCGGTCGTGGGCCAGCTGCGTCGGCGTCCGCCCGGTGGCGGCCAGGCACGCATGGTTCTCGGCCGGCTGCTCGGACAGGTGCAGGTGGAGCGGCACCCCCCGGTCCCGGGCCCAGCCGGCCACGGCGCCGAGCGACGGCGGGTCGACGGCCCGGACGCTGTGGATCGCCGCCCCCACGGTGACGTCGGGGTGGGCGGCGGCCACCTTGTCGGCCCGGGCCGCCCACCGCTCGACGTCGCCGTCGCTGAACCGGGCCTGGACGGGATCGAGCGGCTCGCCCCCGAACCCGGCCCGGAGGTAGCAGGTGTCGAGCAGCACCAGCCGGATGCCGGCCCGCCGGGCCGCCTCGACCACCGCGTCGTCCATCCCCGCCGGGTGGTGGAGGTAGTGGAACTCGTGGACGGTGGTGACCCCGGCCAGCAGCAGCTCGCCGAACGCGGCGGCGGCCAGCGCCGCCAGCGTCCCGGGGTCGAGCCGGTCGACGAGGGCGTACATCCCCGACCGCCAGGCCCAGAAGTCCCCGCCGGCGGCGTGGCCCCGCAGGGCACGGTGGAAGGCGTGGGAGTGGGTGTCGACCAGGCCCGGGAGCACCAGCCCGGCCAGCCCGGTGGCGGCCGGCGGCGCATGTTCGACCCCCGTCCGGACCGCGGCGAGCCGGCCGGCGTCGCCGCACTCGAGCACCACGCCGGAGGCGACGCCCCCAGGGACCAGGGCCCGGGCCGCCCAGTAGGCGGTCACGGCTGCATGGGCAGCTGCATCCCCGTCGCCCGGGCCACGGCCAGCGCCTCCGGGTAGCCGGCGTCGGCGTGGCGGGCGACCCCGGTGCCCGGGTCGTTGGTGAGGACACGCTCGAGCTTGCGGGCCGCCAGCACGCTGCCGTCGGCGACGACCACCATCCCGGCGTGGATCGACCGGCCGATCCCCACCCCGCCGCCGTGGTGCAACGACACCCAGCTGGCGCCGCTGGCGGTGCTGAGCAGGGCGTTGAGCAGGGGCCAGTCGGCGATGGCGTCGGAGCCGTCGCGCATGTCCTCGGTCTCGCGGTATGGCGACGCCACCGACCCCGAGTCGAGGTGGTCGCGCCCGATGACGATGGGCGCCTGCACCTTCCCCGTCGCCACCA
Source organism: Acidimicrobiales bacterium (assembly GCA_036506715.1). Lineage (GTDB taxonomy): Bacteria > Actinomycetota > Acidimicrobiia > Acidimicrobiales > VFJN01 > ZC4RG19. Next base: position 2,887 of record DASXRH010000509.1, on the reverse strand, counting down.
TCTCGTTGAACCGCAGCCCCATGCGGTGCCGCTCGCCGTAGCCGAGCCAGCAGATGCGGGCAGGCAGGCCCTGGAACGCCACCCGGTCGGAGGCGAGGCGGATCCAGCGGGCCAGCGGCTCGTTGTCGGGGAACTCCTCGAGGACGGCCCGGTCGGTGGCGCCGATGTCGGCGGGCTCGCCGGACAGGGCCGCCCACCGGAACGGCCCCCTGCCCTCGCAGAACAGGGGCCGGATGTAGGCCGGCAGGAAGCCGGGGTAGGCGAACGCCCGCTCGAACCCGCCGAGCTCGGCCTCCCGCCGCAGGCTGTTGCCGTAGTCGAACACCTCGACGCCCCGGTCGGCGAACGCGACCATCGCCGCGCAGTGGCGGGCCATCGAGGCCCGGGCCCGGGCGGTGTAGTCGACGGGGTCGCGCCGGCGCAGCTCGTCGGCCTCCGCCAGCTCGAGCCCGGCGGGGACGTAGCTGAGCGGGTCGTGGGCGGAGGTCTGATCGGTGACGATGTCGACCGGGGCGTCCAGGTCGACCAGGCGCGGCAGCACGTCGGCCGCGTTGCCCAGCAGGCCGATGGACAGCGGGTGCCGGTCGGCCCGGGCCGCCTCGGCCCTGGCCAGCGCGTCGTCGAGGTCCTCGGCGGCCACGTCGAGGTAGCGCGTCTCGAGCCGGCGCCGGATCCGGTCGGGGTCGACCTCGACCACGATGGCCACCCCGCCGTTCATCGTCACCGCCAGCGGTTGGGCGCCGCCCATGCCCCCCAACCCGGCGGTGAGCGTGACCGTGCCGGCCAGGCTGCCGCCGAAGCGGCGCTCGGCGATGGCCGAGAAGCACTCGTACGTGCCCTGGAGGATGCCCTGGGTGCCGATGTAGATCCACGACCCGGCCGTCATCTGGCCGTACATGGTGAGGCCCAGCGCCTCGAGGCGGCGGAACTCGTCCCAGGTGGCCCAGTCGGGCACGAGGTTGGCGTTGGCGATGAGCACCCGGGGCGCCCACTCGTGGGTGCGGAACACCGCCACCGGCTTGCCCGACTGCACGAGCAGGGTCTCGTCGTCCTCGAGGCGGCGCAGGCTGGCGACGATGGCGTCGAACGCCTCCCAGCTGCGGGCGGCCCGACCGGTGCCGCCGTAGACGACCAGGTCCTGGGGGCGCTCGGCCACGTCGGGGTCGAGGTTGTTCATCAGCATGCGCAGGGCGCCCTCCTGGGCCCAGCCCTTGCAGCTGCGCTCGGCACCGCGGGGTGCCCGGACGGTGCGGGCCCCGTCAGGCAAGGGGGCCCAGCTCCCGCTCCGCCGCCCGCACGACCGATCCCCCGGTCACCAGGTCGGCCGCCGCCGCCAGCTCGGGGGCCAGCAGCCGGTCGGGACCCGGTGGCCCCACCCCGCCGGCCCGCAACGCATCGCGCACCGCCCCCGTCGCCGGGGCGGGGGCGAGCGGGGCCCGCAGGTCGATGCCCCGGGCCGCGGTGACCACCTCGACGGCCAGCACGCCGGCCAGGTGGACGAGCGCGGTCCGCAGCTTGCGGGCCGCCGACCAGCCCATCGACACGTGGTCCTCCTGCATGGCCGAGGTCGGGATGCTGTCCGTGCTGGCCGGGACTGCCAGCCGACGGCACTCGGCCACCAGGGCGGCGGCCGTGTACTGGGCGATCATGAGGCCACTGTCGACGCCGGGCTCGTGGGCCAGGAACGGGGGCAGGCCGTGGCTGCGGGCGGCGTCGAGGAAGCGGTCGGTGCGCCGCTCGCTCATCGACGCCACGTCGGCGACCACGACGGCCAGCAGGTCGCAGGCGTGAGCCAGCGGCGCCCCGTGGAAGTTGCCGACCGACTCGACCCGGCCGTCGGCCAGCACCACCGGGTTGTCGATGGCCGCCGCCAGCTCGCGGTCGGCGCACGCCTCGGCGAAGGCCAGGGCGTCGCGGGCGGCGCCGTGGACCTGGGGGGCGCAGCGCAGCGAGTAGGCGTCCTGGACCCGCGGGTCGTCGGTGCGGTGGGAGGCGACGATGGCCGAGCCGGCCAGCAGCGCGGCGATGTTGGCGGCCGACGCCTGCTGGCCCGGGTGGGGGCGGAGGGCGACGAGGTCGGCGGCGAAGGGGCGGTCGGTGCCGAGCAGCCCCTCCACGCTCATGGCCGCCGCCACGTCGGCCGCCCGCAGCAGGCCGGCCAGGTCGGCGCAGGCCAGCACGAGCATGCCGAGCATGCCGTCGGTGCCGTTGATCAGTGCCAGGCCCTCCTTGGCCTCCAGCGTCACGTCGAGGGCGGTGGCCACGTGCGCCAGCGGGGCCAGGTCGCCGCTGCAGCCGAGCGAGCCGAACTCGGGCACGGCGGGCAGCCGGCCCCCGTCCAGCAGGCGCAGGAGCGCGGCCGCCAGCTCCGGCCGGGCCCCCGTGATGCCGGTGGCCAGCGTGCGGGCCCGCAGCAGCACCATCGCCCGGGTCACCTCGGGCTCGACCGCCTCGCCCATGCCGGCGGCGTGGGAGGCGATGAGCGACCGCTGGAGCCGGGCCCGCTGGTCGGGCGGGATCTGCCGGGTGGCGAGGCCGCCGAACCCCGTGGAGATCCCGTACGCCGGCTCGGCCGAGGCGGCCAGCGCCTCGACGTGGGCCCGGGTGGCGGCCATGGCCGCCACGGCCTCGTCGGACAGGCGGACCCCGGCCCCCTCACGGGCGACGGCCACCACGTCGTCACGGGTCAGGCCCTGCGGGCGCAGCACGACCGTCACGGCCGAGACGGTAGCCACCTCCGGAGGCCTCAGGATGCGTAGCGCCGGAGACCGTCGACGTCGCACAGGGTGACCGTGCGCCGTCCCGTGATGACGTAGCCCTGGCGCCGCAGCGACGCGAAGGCCCGCACGACCGACTCCCGGGACGCCGCGATCAGGGTGGCGAGCTC
>DASXRH010000508.1:0-9263 GCA_036506715.1 Acidimicrobiales bacterium | reverse complement strand
GGCTGACCGGCGCCGCCACCCGCCTGCAGGGCGACCGGCTCGAGGCGTTCTCCTACCTGGTGGCCGGGCTCATGACCGGCGGCCAGGTGCGGGTGGCGGGCTGCGGCCAGGACCGGTTGGTCACAGCCATCGACACCCTGCAGAAGATGGGCGCCGGCTTCTCGATCACCGACGACCACATCACCGCCCGGGCCGAGACCGGGCTGCGGCCGGCCGCCATCCAGACCGACACCCACCCCGGGTTCATGACCGACTGGCAGCCGCCCCTCATCGTGCTGATGACCCAGGCCGAGGGCATGTCGGTCATCCACGAGACCGTGTACGAGGACCGGCTCGGCTACGTCGAGGCCCTGACCCAGATGGGCTGCGAGATCGAGCTGTTCGACACCTGCCTGGGAGGCCCCGCCTGCCGGTTCCACGACACCACCGCGCTGCACTCGGCGGTGGTCCGGGGCGTGTCCAAGCTGCAGGGAGCCGAGGTCACCATCCCCGACGTGCGGGCCGGCTTCTCGTCGGTGATCGCCGCCGCCGTGGCCGACGGGCCCTCGACCCTGCACGGCATCCACCACCTGGAACGGGGCTACAACAAGCCGTTCGAGACCCTGGAGGCCCTCGGTCTCAAGCTCGAGCGGGTGCCGGTCGAGCCGCTGGGATGACCGGCCGGGCGCTCCCGGGGTCAGCCGGCGATCAGGCTGGCCAGCGCCCACAGCGCCGCCAGCGTGCCCACGGCGATCATGACCAGGCTGCGGGCCATCGGCGCCCGGGCCAGCTCACCCTCCTTGGGGGCGTCGGGCGGGCGGACGAGCGCCATGGCCGAGCCGACCGCCATGGCCGCGCCAAGGGCCAACACCAGATAGGCCAGCAGATCCTCGCCGAGGAACATCGGGCGCCAGCGTAGGGGCCGGGGCCGGGCCCACCGAAGTCAGCCCCGGTCGACCGGGTCGGCGCGGTCGACCCGCCGCCGGCGGTGATGCTGGTGCAGGCCCCGGAGAAGCAGCGCGCCGTCGGACCCCGCCACCGGCACCAGGTTGGCCACCAGCCCGAGGGCGTTGAGAGCGATCGCCATGGCCAGCACGTCGGCCGCCACCGCGCCGTCAGGCACCGTGGCCCGCACCGCCAACAGGGCGATCACCGCCGCCGCGCTGGCCGCCGGCCCGGCCAGCGCCACCGCCGCCCGGTCGAGCGGGCGATCGTCGCGGCCGTAGTAGGCCGTGAGCCCGGCCAGCCCGCCGAGCACCACCCACTCGACCCGGTAGCCGAGGTTGTGGGCCGCCCAGGCGTGCGCCCCCTCGTGCACGGCCATCGACGCCACCGCCAGCACCAGGAACAGCAGCGGGCCGCCGACGAACGGCCAGCCCGCCGAACCCGCCGCCAGCAGGATCAGGGCCCCCGCCAGCCAGGCGACGAGCCCGGCGCTGACCCGCACGCGCGGCCCCCACACCGGCACGGTCCACCGCGGCGGCGACGCGCTGGGCAGCGGGGGGACGTCGGCCACGCCCCCCAGCCTGCCAGAGCGATCCCCGGGCGGCCCCGGTAGCGTCCCGGCCGTGACCGCGACGACCATCGGCTGGCGGGAGTGGGTGGCCCTGCCCGCCCTCGGCGTCGATGCCGTGAAGGCCAAGATCGACACGGGGGCCCGGTCGTCGTCGCTGCACGCCTGGGACGTCGACGTGGTGCCGGGCAACGGGCGCGGGCCCCGGGTGCGGTTCGTGCTCCACCCCCGCCAGCGGGACCTGACGCTCACCGTCGCCGCCGAGGCCGACCTGGTCGACGTGCGGGACGTGCGGTCGAGCAACGGCGAGGTCGAGGCCCGGCCGGTCATCCGCACCCCGGTGGTGGTGGCCGGCCGGCGCTACCTCATCGACCTGTCGCTCACCCGTCGTGACGAGATGGGGTTCCGCATGCTGCTGGGCCGGCGGGCACTTCGTCGCCGATTCGTCATCGACCCGGGCCGCTCGTTCCTCACCGGGGGCAGTACTCTCGCCCCCTCGCCCGGTGCGGGCCCGGGTGCCGCGTTGGTCTGACCACCCCGTGTTCCGATGAAGCTCGCCATCCTGTCGCGCAACCCCAACCTCTACTCGACCGCGCGCCTGCGCTCGGCGGCAGAGGCGCGCGGCCACAGCGTCCGGGTCATCGACTACCTGCGCTGCTACATGAACATCACCGCCCACCGGCCGGCGGTGATCCTCCAGGGCACCGAGCTGACCGACGTCGACGCCGTCATCCCCCGCATCGGGGCCTCCCACACGTTCTACGGCACGGCGGTCGTGCGACAGTTCGAGATGATGGGGGTGTTCACGGCCAACGAGTCCCAGGCCATCAGCCGGGCCCGCGACAAGCTGCGGGCGCTGCAGCTGCTGGCCCGCAACGGCATCGGGCTGCCGGTCACCGGGTTCGCCCACTCGACCAAGGACATCGACGGCCTGCTCGAGACCGTGGGCGGGCCGCCGGTGGTGGTCAAGCTCACCGAGGGCACCCAGGGCATGGGCGTGGTGCTGGCCGAGACCCGCAAGGCGGCCGAGTCGGTCATCGCCGCCTTCCGCCAGCTCGACGCCAACATCCTGGTCCAGGAGTACATCAAGGACGCCGGCGGGTCCGACATCCGGGCCTTCGTGGTCGGCAACCGGGTGGTGGCGGCAATGCGCCGCCAGAGCGCGCCCGGCGAGTTCCGCTCCAACCTCCACCGGGGCGGGTCGGCCGAGCGCATCCGGCTCACGCCCGAGGAGCGGGCGGTGGCCGTCCGGGCCGCCCGCACCATGGGCCTCAACGTGTGCGGCGTCGACCTCGTCCGGTCCAAGCACGGCCCGCTGGTGCTCGAGGTCAACAGCTCGCCCGGGCTCGAGGGCATCGAGGCCACCTCGGGCGTCGACGTGGCCGGCCGCATCGTCGAGTGGATCGAGAAGAGCCACGCGGCGCGTCCCCGCCGGCCCCGCACCCGCGGCTGACGGCCCGCCGTGCCCCGCGCCCGCGCCCCCCGCAACGAGCCGATCTCGATCGCCGGCACCACCGTCGGGCCCGGCCGGCGGGCGCTGATCGAGGTGCCGGTGTCGCGGCTGCCCACCGCCACCTCGCTCAACCTGCCCATCGTGGTGGTGCACGGGCTGCGGCCCGGGCCCCGGCTGTGGCTGTCGGCCACCGTGCACGGCGACGAGCTCAACGGCATGGAGATCATCCGCCGGGTGCTCGACGTCGTCCGGCCCCGGCAGTTCGCCGGCACGCTGGTGGCCGCCCCCATCGTCAACGTGTTCGGCATGCTGGGCGGCACCCGCTACCTGCCCGACCGGCGCGACCTCAACCGGTCGTTCCCGGGGTCGGCGAAGGGGTCGCTGGCGTCCCGGCTGGCCCACCTGTTCATGACCAACGTGGTGGCCGTGTGCGACATGGGCATCGACCTGCACACGGGGTCGGACCACCGGTTCAACCTGCCCCAGATCCGAGGCGACCTCGAGGACCCGGCCACCCACGAGCTGGCCGAGGCGTTCGGCGCCCCGGTCAGCATCCACTCGCCCCTGCGGGACGGGTCGCTCCGGGAGGCGGCGCGGCGCCGGGGCATCCCGGTGCTGGTGTTCGAGGGGGGCGAGGCCCACCGGTTCAACGAGACCGTCATCGCCGCCGGCACGGACGGGGTGGTGCGGGTGCTGGCGCACCTGGGCCTGCGCACGGTCGAGCCGGTACCGGCGCCGAGACGGACCCGGCTGGTGCGCCACACCACCTGGGTGCGGGCCCGGCGCACCGGCATCCTGCGCACCGCGGTGCAGGCGGGTCAGAAGGTCGACCGGGGGGAGGTGCTGGGCGTCATCGCCGATGCCGTCGGCGGGTCGGCCACCGTCATGCACGCCCCGCTGGCCGGGCTGGTCATCGGCCACACCCAGCACCCGCTCGTCCACCGGGGCGACGCGCTGTTCCACCTGGCCGACCTCGATCCGGCGGCCAAGGGCACCGCGGCCCGGCTCCCCCGGCGCTGACCCAACCCTGGGGGGTGCCCCGGAGGGCGGTGGGGGGCGGTCCGGATCCCGGGCCGCCGGCGGGTCCCGGATGCTGCGGCCATGGCCTCCGCCCCTGCCCGTGCCCCAGCCCCATCCCGGCTCGACGACCTGGTCGACGCCACCCCGGCGTCCCGCGACCGGGTCGTCGACCTGCTGCGGGCGGCGAGCATCTGCGTCGTCGTCGTGTGGCACTGGAGCCTGTCGGTCACCCACTGGCACCAGGGGCGGCTGACCATGCCCAACCCGGTGGGCGACGTCCCCGGGCTGTGGGCGGCGACCTGGGTGCTGCAGGTGATGCCGGTGTTCTTCGTGGTCGGCGGGTACGCCAACCTGGCCGGCTGGCAGGCCGCGACCCGGGACGGCGGCGGCGCCGCCCGGTTCCTGCGGGGTCGCCTGTCCCGGCTGCTCGGCCCGGTGGTGCCGTGGCTCGGCTGCTGGCTGGTGGTCGACCTGGCGGTGCGGGCGGCCGGCGGACGTTCGGATCTCGACGGGGGGATGGTGGTGGTCGTCCCGCTGGGGTTCCTCGGTGTGTACGCCGGGGTGGTGGCGGCCGTGCCGGTCACGGCCCGGCTCCACGCCCGCCGGCCGGCGGCGACGCTGGTGGCCCTGGCCGCCGGGATCGCCGCGGCCGACTGGCTGCGGCTGGGCGCCGGGGTCGGTGGCCCGGTGGTCGGGCTGGTGGGGTCCGGGCTCGTGTGGCTGTGGTGCCACCAGCTCGGCTACTGGTGGCGGGACGGGCGGCTGGTGGCCGGGGGGCGCGGGCGGCGGCGGGCGACCGGCGTGGTGGTGGCGGCCGCCGGCCTCGCCGGGCTGGCCGTGCTCACCGGTCCCGGCCCCTACCCCCGGGCCATGGTGGCCGTGCGGGGGGCGGCGACGAGCAACATGTTCCCGACGTCGGCCTGCATCGCCGCCCTGGCCGTGTTCCAGCTCGGCCTGGTGCTGCTGGCCCGGCCCCGCCTGGAACGCCGGCTGGCCGGCCGCTCGGCGTGGCGGGCGGTGGTGGCGGCCAACGGCGTGGCCATGCCCGTGTTCTGCTGGCACATGACCGCGCTGGTCGCCTTCATCGGCGTGTACGAGCGGGCCGGGTTCGCCCTGGCCGACCGGCCCACGGCCGACTGGTGGCTGACCCGGCCGGTGTGGCTGGCCGGCCCGGGCCTGGTGCTGGCGGCGGTCCTCGCCACCGCCTCCCACCGGGGACGGCAGCGTCGGGGCCGGGGCCCCGCCGACCGCTAGCGTGCGCTCGATGTCGAGCCGCTCGCGACTGGCGGTGCTCGTCGGCCTCGCGGTGCTGGGCGCGGCGGTGTACGCCATCTTCGCCCTCATGCGGGAGGACCCGTCCGACCCCGCGCCCGCCGCCCGCGCCTACCTCGCCGACTGGTCCGACGGCGACTGGGACGCCATGGCGGCCCGGGTCGACGGCCCGCCCGACGACTTCGCCGACCGGTACCAGGCGGTGGTGGACGACCTCCGCGTGAGCGAGGCCACCTACGAGCTCGACTCGGTCGACACCGCCGGCGGGGGTGACACGGCGGTGGCGCGGTACCACGCCTCGCTGCAGCTCGACGGGCTGGGCGAGTGGTCCTACGACGGCACGCTGTCGCTGGTGCGGGGCGACGGCGACGACTGGGCGGTCGACTGGTCGCCCGCCGCCATCCACCCCGAGCTGGGCCGGGGCCAGCACCTGGCCCGCACCCGGGTGGTGCCCGAGCGGGCGCCCATCCTCGACAGCGCCGGCCAGCCGCTGGCCGTGGGCCGGCCCGCGCGCATCATCGGCCTCGAGCCCCGGGCCATCACCGACCTCGCCACGGTCAAGGCCGCCTTCCAGCAGCAGCTGGGCATCGACCCGGCGGCCATCGACGAGGCGCTGGGAGCCCCCGGCGTCCAGCCCGACCACTTCGTGACCATCACCACGGTCGACGAGGCCCGCTACGACCAGGTGGCGCCGGTGATCTACCCGCTGCCGGGCACCCGGTTCCGGGACACGTTCATCCGGGGCGGGCCCACGCCGGGGTTCGCCGAGCACGTGCTGGGCACAGTGGGCGAGGCCACGGCCGAGAAGCTCACCGAGCTGGGCGAGCCGTACCAGGCGGGCGACCGGGTGGGGCTGACCGGGCTCGAGGCCCGGTTCGAGAAGCAGCTGGCCGGCACGCCGTCGGGCGAGATCCAGGTCGTCGGGTCGGACGACACCGTGGTCAAGGCGGTGGGCACGATCGAGGGCACGGCGCCCGAGCCGGTGACCACCACGCTCGACCCGGCGGTCCAGGCGGCCGTGGAGGCGGCGCTGGGCGACAGCACGCAGCCGCTGGCGGTGGTGGTCGTCGACGCCAAGGACAACGTGCGGGCGGCGGCGTCGCGGCCGCTCGGCGAGTTCAACCGTGCGTTCGGCGCCAGCTACCCGCCGGGGTCGACGTTCAAGGTCATCACCACCGCGGCGCTGCTCGGGCAGGGCGTCACCCCCGACACGCCGGTCGAGTGCGCCGAGACGGTCAACGCCGGCGGGCGCCGGTTCAAGAACTTCGAGAGCTCGAGCCTGGGCACGGTGCCCTTCGGGCTGGCCTTCGCCCAGTCGTGCAACACCGCCTTCATCTCGGCCTCCGCCGACGTGCCCGACCAGGCCATGGCCGACGCCGCCCAGAGCTTCGGGTTCAACGCCGACTACACGCTGGGGCTCGACACCGAGGGCGGCAGCTTCCCCGCCCCGGCCGACGCCACCGAGCACGCCGCCGCCGCCATTGGCCAGGGGCGGGTGACGGCGAGCCCGCTGCAGATGGCGACGGTGGCCGCCACGGTCATCGACGGCACGTGGGAGCCGCCGGTGCTGCTGCCCGACCTCCCCCCCGACCCCGACCGCCCGGCCCCGGCGCCGACCACGCTGGCCCCCGGCACGACCGACACGCTGCGGGGGCTGATGCGGCGGGTGGTGGCCGAGGGCAGCGGCACCCGCGCCGCCGTCGCCGGCGCCGACATCGCCGGCAAGACCGGCACCGCGGAGTTCGGCACCGGCGACCCCCCGCCGACCCACGCGTGGTTCATCGGCATCCGGGGCGACCTCGCGGTGGCGGTGCTGGTGGAGAACGGCGGCGTCGGCGGCGAGGTCGCCGCCCCCATCGCCGGCCAGGTCCTGGCCCGCCTCCCGGGGTGACCGAGCGACCGCTCAGGCTGCCCCCCTTTCTCACGGGGTGACCGTGGCGCGGGCGGGGATCGTCGTCGACGGGATCGAGGTCGGTGCGGAGCCCGTGTCGGTGCGGGTGGGGGGTGGGGCGTTGGGTTGGTTGGTCGGGTCGATGGCCTCGGTGCCGGGACGGGCGCCGGTCAGGCGGGCGTAGGGGGTGTCCGGGGGCGCGGCGGCGATGAGGCGGGTGCAGGCTTGGCCGTCGCCGTCGAGGCAGGCGGTGGCCAGGACGTCGAGGCCGGGGTCGAAGGCGACGCTGCAGGTGCCCGCGAACTCGAGGCGGGACGCCCCGCCGCAGGTCGACGCGAAGGCCGCGTAGGTCGAGCCCTGCGGGGCCTCGCGCCACAGGTCGTCGCAGGCGGCGAGGTCGTCGGGGCCGCAGGCCGCGGCCAGGACGTCGAGTGCCGGGTCGCCGGCCACCTGCGTCGGCGGCCCCGACGGGGCGAGACCGGCGGCGGGCGTGGTCGTCGGGGCGCTCGCGACGTCGTCGCCGGCGGGCTCCTGCGCCAGCTGGCTGACCCCTCCCGCGACCAGCAACGCCGCCACCGCGGCGGCGGCGCCGGCCGCCACCAGCCGGACGGGCCGGCCGCGGGCGGCGGGCGTGGCGCCCGCCGGGGCCGGCGGGGCGACCCCGGGCGCCGGTTGCAGGCGGCGGGCGGCGCTGAAGTCGAGGTACTGGAAGTGGAGGCGGTCGAGCTCGGCCGGCGGCAGGTCACGCTCGGGGCTGCACGGGCGGGGCATCTCCCAGTACACGGGGCGCACGAACCCCGGCCGCCCGAGCGCCAGGGCGTAGCGCCACTCGCGGGCCACCTGCTCGGACTCCATGGCGTTGGCCGACCAGAACAGCTCGAACCGGTCGGCCTCGGCGATCAGGCGGTCGAGCTGCTCGGTCCAGTCGTCGCCCGCCCGCAGCAGGCGGCAGTCGCGCAGGTAGGCGACGTCGAGGATGTTGACCGCCTCGATCAGCTCGACCACCGCCGTGTCGCGGTGCGAGTACGACATGAACACCTTCTCGAAACGGCGGGCCGACACCGGGTCGACCGCCACCGGCGCCGGGCCCCCGGGCTCGTCGCCGCCCACCCGCAGCGTCACGTTGACCTCGGCCACCAGGGCCGCCCCCTGGTAGACGGCCACGTGCCCCCGCACCGTCGTGCCGGCGGCCGAGGCCGGCGCCCGGATGCGGAACTCCTCGCGGTGGACCGGCTCGGTCCAGGCGAACGTGCGCGACGGCGGGTTCACGGCGCACCCGGGCAGCACCGGCACGAACGTCACGTCGCCGCCCCGGGGCAGCGCGGCCGCGCTCTCCTCGCGGGCGGTCGCGAACCGGGGCAGGTCGGCGCCGAGCACCGCCGCCGCCTGCCGGCCCACCTCGGCCACCGGGTCGACCTTCACCCCGCCGTCGCCCGCCACCGGCGCGGTGCGGTGGGCGAAGGCCAGCAGCGGGTACCAGCGGTCGGGCGCCAGCGCCGCCGGCCGGTAGACGGTGAACTGCACGTCCTCGTCGACCTCGCCCGGGACGGCCCCGACCGTCACGGCCGGCGGCGCCTCCTCGGCCCGGCGGGCGCCGCGGGCGCGCCCCGCCAGCGCGGCGGCCACGACCAGGCCGCCCAGGACGATGACGATCAACCACACGCCCATTGCGCAACCCGCCGTGTTCGCCCCTCGGGGTCGCCCCCCAGCGTAGGGCGGCGGCAGCAGCCCGCGCGGGACAGTGCGGTATCAGTCGACCTTGGCCATGTTGGCGAACCGGGTGAACTGCTCGAGGAACGCCAGCCGGCACACCCCGGTGGGCCCGTTGCGGTGCTTGGACACGATGATCTCGGCCTGGCCCCGGTCGGGCGAGTCGCCGTGGTACACGTCGTCGCGGTAGATGAACATGACGACGTCGGCGTCCTGCTCGATGCTGCCGCTCTCGCGCAGGTCGGCGAGCAGCGGCCGCTTGTCGGCCCGTAGCTCGAGCTGGCGGGACAGCTGTGACAGCGCGACCACCGGGCACTCGAGCTCGCGGGCCAGGATCTTGAGCCCCCGGCTGATCTCGGACACCTCGACCTGGCGGTTCTCGGCGTTGGTGCGACCGCTCATGAGCTGGAGGTAGTCGACGATCA
>DASXRH010000507.1:0-1844 GCA_036506715.1 Acidimicrobiales bacterium | reverse complement strand
GCTGCCCGAGCGTTGCGTGCTGGTGTTCGGCCAGGAGGGCCCCGGCCTGTCCGCCGCCGCCCGCGCCGCCTGCACCACGGTGTGCTCGATCGCCATGTTCGGCTCCACCCGCTCGATCAACGCCGGGGTGGCGTCGGGCATCGCCATGCACGCCTGGATCCGCCAGCACGCGGCGGATTGATCCCCCTGCCGGATCACTTACTTGCCATTGGTAACCAGTGGTGGGGCGTGGCCTAGGCTCGCCGCATGATCCTCGACCGGTTCCGACTGACCGACCGGGCCGCCGTCGTCACCGGCGCGGGCCGGGGCATCGGGGCGGCGACGGCGGTGGCGCTGGCCGAGGCCGGCGCCGACGTCGTCATCGCCTCCCGCACCGAGTCCCAACTGGCCGACGTGGCCAAGCAGGTGGAGGCCGCGGGCCGGCGGGCCGTGACCGTGGCCGCCGACCTCAACGACCTCGACGCCGTGGCCGGGCTGGTCGACGCCGCCCGCGACGCCTTCGGGCGGCTCGACGTCGTGGTCAACAACGTCGGCGGCACCGTGCCCCGGGACTTCACTTCCACCTCGGCCGGCTACATGGAGCGGGCATTCCACTTCAACGTCACCATCGCCCACGCCCTCACCCGGGCGGCCGTGCCGCTGCTGCTGGACAGCGGGCACGGCGCGGTGGTCAACATCTCCTCGGTGATCGGCCGGGTCAGCGGCCGGGGCTACGTGGCCTACGGCACCGCCAAGGCGGCGCTGTCGCACTACACCCGGCTGGCCGCCCACGACCTGGCCCCCCGCATCCGGGTCAACGCGGTGGGGGTCGGCTCGGTGGCCACCTCGGCGCTGGAGGTCGTCCTCACCGACGAGGGTCTGCGCACCACCATGGAGGAGACCACGCCGCTGCGCCGGATCGGCGAGCCCGACGACATCGCCGCCACCGTGCTGTTCCTCGCCTCGGACGCCTCCGCCTACGTCACGGGCACGGTGGTCGACGCCGACGGCGGCCTCGACCAGCCCAACCTCGACATGGGGCTGCCCGACCTGTGAGCCGCTACAGCCCCGGTGATTCGGTGGCGCCGGTGGTCAGGTAGTCGGCGAACCAGTCGAGCATGCGCCGCCAGGCGTCGATCGACGAGTCCTGGTGGTAGGCGTCGCTGCCGTCGCGGTTGAACCCGTGCCCGGCGTCGGGGTAGCGGATGACCTCGGTGGGCACCTCGGCCTTGCCGGCGGCCTCGGCCAGGTGCTCGACCTGCTCGGGCGGGATGCCCTTGTCCTGGTCGCCGTAGAGGCCCAGCCAGGGCGCCCGCAGCCCCGGCGCCGCCTCGATCAGTGGGGGGAAGCCGAAGCGGCCCTCGACCAGCCCGCTGCCGTAGAAGGTGACCGCCGCCCCGATCGGGCGCTGGACGGCGGCCATGAAGGCGATGGTGCCGCCCATGCAGAACCCGACGATGCCCGCCCCCTCGGCGGGGAAGCCGGCGTCGCCGATGTAGCCGAAGGCGGTGTCGAGGTCGTCGAGGATGCCCCCGGCCGTCAGCGCACCGATGTGGGGCCCGAGCGCCGAGAGGTCGTCGTAGGGCAGCACCGGGTCGCCGGTGCGGTGGTAGATGTGCGGCGCCACCGCCAGCCAGCCGACGTCGGCCAGCCGCTGGCACACGTCCTCGATGTGCCCGGTGACCCCGAACGCCTCCTGGACCACGACCACCCCGCCCACGGGCGTGCCCTGCGGATGGTGGATCGACAGCGGGGTCTCGTCAGCCATGCCCGGACCGTAGCCGCGCCCGCCCGCTCCGCCCGCCCGTGGCGGTGACGGCTCCGAGCACGAGCAGCAGCACCCCGAGGTGGAGCTGGAGGGCCGG
>DASXRH010000506.1:0-2317 GCA_036506715.1 Acidimicrobiales bacterium | reverse complement strand
GGTCGGACCGCAGGCCCAGGCCGGCCAGCAGCCGCCGGGCCTCGGACTCGGCCGCGTACCCGCCCGCGTGCTCGAAAGCGTCGTGGGCCCGGCTCCACGCGGCCACGGTGCGCTCGTCGCCCGGCTGGGCCTCCATCTTGCGGTGCAGCTCGTCGAGCCGGGCCGCCAGCTCGTCGAGGCCCCGCCCGCCGAGCACGTGGGTGAGCGCCTGCACCTCGGGGACGAGCGTGTCGAGCCGGGGATCCTGCGGCAGGTAGCCGAAGGCCGGCGGCCGCTGGATCACGCCGGTCTTGGGCTCGGCCATGCCCCCGAGCACCCGCAGCAGCGATGTCTTGCCGGCGCCGTTCCGCCCGACCAGCCCGACACGGTCGCCGGCGCGCACGGTGAAGCCGGCGCCCTCGAGCACGAGGGTGCCGCCGATCTCGACCGTGAGCGCGCGCACCGACAACATGGCCGACCATCCTGGCAGCCCGCCGCGCGGGTTCCACCACAACTTTCGCCGGGGGCCGGGGCGGTGGCCTCGGCGCCGGCGACGGAGCGTGCCGGTTCCCGCACGATTACCGTCATCCGGTTCGGGTTCGGCTCCGAATCCCCGGCGGCATGACCACCGCGCCCGGAAACCCCGCCGCCCTCCACGGGTCCCGAGCCCGCTCCCGGGTCGTCGACCTGCGAGCACCGGCCGAACGCTCCGACGAGGAGCTGGTCGCCGGCCTCGCCGGCGGGGACCAGGAGGCGCTGGGCGAGATCTACCGGCGCTACGCCGGCGCCGTGTGGGCGGTGGCCCGCAGGGTGTGCAACGACAGGGTGATGGCCGAGGACGTGAGCCAGACGGTGTTCGTCGACCTGTGGCACCGCCCTGGCCGCTTCGACCCGCGGCGGGGCCGGCTGCGGCCGTGGCTCGTGGCCCAGGCCCACGCCCGCGCGGTCGACAGCGTGCGCTCCGAGACGGCCCGCACCCGGCGCCAGGAGCGCGACGGTCACCTGGCCCCGCCGCCGTCGCCCGACGTCGAGGCCGAGGTCCACCTCGCCTCGCTGGGCGAGGACGTGCGCCGGGCCGTCGATCAGCTGGACGAGGACGAGCGGCGGGCGATCGTCCTCTCCTACTTCGGCGGCCACAGCTACCGCGAGACCGCGGCGCTGCTGGGGGCGCCCGAGGGTACGGTGAAGACCCGGATCCGCCGGGGCCTGACGGGCCTGCGGCGGACGCTCGAGGCCCAGGGGGTGACGCCGTGAGCCCGTGCGCCCACCACCACCCCAGCGACGAGCTGGCCGCCTTCGCCGTCGGTGCCATCGACGACCCCGCCGAGCGCCGCGCCATCGAGGGCCACCTGGCCCACTGCTCGGCCTGCCGGGCCCAGCTCGAGGTGCACGAGGAGGTGCTCTCGTCGCTGATCGAGGACGAGGCGCCGCCGCCGTCCCTGTGGGCCGAGATCGCCGAGCGGGTCGGCGGGCCCACACCCGCCGTCATCGTCGGCGCCCAGTTCGGTGCGGTCGCCCCCGCTCTGCCGGGTGACGCTCCCGCGTCGGCCGGGCCGGGCGACGAGGTGCCGGCGCCGCCGGCGCTGCGGGCCGCGCCTCCGTCGGCGCCCGCCCCCGCCGCCGACCCGGTGGTCGTCCCCTACGTGCCCCGCCACGAGCGCGACCGGCGCCACACCCGGCGCACCCGCCGCCTCGGCATGGTGGCCACGGCCGCGGCCATGGTCGCCGCCGTGGTGGCGGCTCCGCTGGCCTGGGCCAGCCTGACCCGCTCCGGCGGCGGCTCGGGCGAGCCCGAGGTCGCCGCCGTGCTGACCGCCGCCGACGGCGGCGAGGTGGCGCGGGTCGTGGAGGGCGACGACGGCGCCATGGTCATCGAGCTCGACCACGTGGCCGCGCTGCCCGAGGGCCGCACCTACCAGCTGTGGTCGCTCGGCCCCGAGGGCACCGCGCCCACCTCGCTGGGCCTGCTCGGCGACGGTCACGACACCTCCGTGCCCGTCGACGTGCCCGCGGGCACCACCCGCGTCGCCATCAGCGACGAACCCGCCGGCGGCTCGCCGGCCCCCACCGGCCTCATCGCCGGCGCCGGCACGGTCGCCTGACCGGGCGATCCCGCCACCGCCGGTGGGCCCCGGCATCCCCCATGTATTTGCCGGGCGGCGGCAGCCTCTATGTCAACACAGGCGAGACGGAGGCGGCCCATGCCGGCAACAACCAACATCCAACCCTTCCCCCTGGTGCGCCAAGGCGACCGGGACCACCCGGTGAAGACCCTGCAGCACCTGCTGCGGCAGCGCGGCCAGAACGTGGTGGTCGACGGCATCTTCGGCCCCAAGAC
>DASXRH010000505.1:0-3199 GCA_036506715.1 Acidimicrobiales bacterium | reverse complement strand
GCCCTGACCCCCAAGGGCTCGGTGGCGGTCGACGGGGTGAGCCTGACGGTGGCCGAGATCGTGCGCGACCGGTTCTCGGTGGCGCTGGTCCCCGCCACCCTGTCCGAGACCACGCTCGACGGCCTGGACGAGGGCAGCCGGGTCAACCTCGAGTCCGACGTCGTGGGAGCGATCGTCCGCCGGTGGCCGGCCGGCGCCACCGCGGCGCTGGCGGCCGTGGTCGGTGCCCTGCCGTGGGCCGGGCGGCTGGAGGGCCGCGTGGCGGTGGACAAGGCGGCGGCCCAGCTGGCCGCCGGCGGGGCGGTCGTGGTGTGGGACCCCGACCGCGAGGGCGAGGGCGACGTCGTCCTCGCCGGCGCCGGCCTGCGCCCCCAGGCCGTCACCTTCCTGCTGACCCAGGTGTGCGGGCACACGACGGTCCCGTGCGCGGCCGAGGTGCTGGAGCGGCTGGAGATCCCGCCGATCCCCGGGGCGGGCGACCGCCACGGCACCGCGCCCCACGTGCCCGTCGACCTGGCCGCGGGCACCGGCACCGGCGTCTCGGCCGCCGAGCGGGCCGCCACCGTGCGCCGGCTCGCCGACCCCGCGGCGGTGCCCGGCGACTTCCTGCGGCCCGGCCACGTGTTCCCGCTGCGGGCCCGGGCGGGCGGCCTCGCCGAGCGGGCGGGCCACACCGAGGCGGCCGTGGCCCTCTGCCGGGCCGCCGGCCTGCCGCCGGTGGCCGCCGTGTGCGAGGTGATGGAGCCCGACGGCCGCATGGCGGACGAGCCGGCGCTCGAGCGGTTCGCCCTGCGCTGGGGACTGCCGATGGTGGCGGTGGCCGACCTGGCCGTCGCCCTGTAGCCGCCCCGGCGGACCGGCGCGTCGCCCACCCGGCCCGTCTCCGGGCCCGGGTGCTCAGGGGTTGCGCGCGGTGCGGATGCCCAGGAGGGCCCCGAAGCCCACCAGCCCCGCCCCGGCCACCACGTCGGCGGCCTGCACCGCCCGGTCGCCCAGGCGGCGGCCGGCCAGGGTCACACCGCCGGTCAGCACGGTGAACCAGCCGATGCTGCCGGCGCCGATGCCGGCCAGCAGCGCCAGGCCGTCCCCCCACCCGCCCACCACCGAGGCGGTGGAGGCGGCGGCGAAGGCGGTGGCCCACGAGGCGATCGTCAGCGGGTTGGACGCGGTGGCCGCCAGGGCCGTGCGCAGCGCCCGGGCCGGGGTCACCACCTCGGACGGCACCTCGAGCCCGATGCGGACCCGGTGGGCGGTGCGCAGGGTGCGCAGGCCCATGACCGCCAGCACCACCGCTCCGACGGCCCCCAGCACCAGGCGGAGCGGCCCGATGCCGATGATCGAGGCGGCCCCGGCCATGCCCAGCCCGCCGTAGAGGGTGTCGACGGCCGCCGCCCCCGCCCCAACCGCCAGCCCGGGCGCGAACCCGTAGCGCAGCGTGGTGCGGATGCACAGCAGCGACACCGGACCGACCTGGGCGGCCACCAGTGCCCCCAGCCCCAGGCCCGTCACCAGGGCGGGAACCATCCGTCCACCTAACCAGGTCGGGCGCCCCGCGCCCCCATCGATTTCGCCGCCCGTCTACTCCGACGGGCGGGGCAGCGACGCGATCCACGCCCACACCTCGTCGACCTGGCGGGCCAGGGCGTCGAGGTCACCGCCGTTGTCGATCACCCGGTCGGCCCGGGCCAGCCGGTCCTCGCGGCTGGCCTGGCGGCTCATGCGGGCCCGTACGTCGGGCTCGCGCATGCCCCGGGCGCTCACGAGGCGGTCGACGGCCACCTCGGGGTCGACGTCGACCACCACCAGCCCGGCCACCGGGTAGGCCCGCGACGACTCGACCAGCAGGGGCACGTCGAGGATGACCACGTCGTCGCCCCCGGCCAGCTCCTGCATCCGCCGGGCGATCTCGGCGCCCACCGCGGGGTGGACGATCTTGTTCAGGTCGGCCAGGGCCTCGGCGTCGCCGAACACCAGGTCGGCCACCGCCGCCCGGTCGAGGGTGCCGTCGGCGGCCACGATGCCGGGACCGAAGCGGTCGACCATGGCCGCGAACGTGGGCGTGCCCGGCCGCTGGACGTCGCGGGTGACGGCGTCGGCGTCGACGACGACGGCGCCCTTGGCGGCGAGCAGGGCCGACACGGTCGACTTGCCCGACCCGATGCCCCCGGTGAGACCCACGACCAGCACGGCGGGGACGCTAGCGGTCGGTCGCCCGCCGCCCGCGACACCAGGGTCGGCGGGCGGCGGCGACAGGATCAGCCGGCCTCGGCCTCGTCGCCGGGCTCGCCGGGGTCGGTCGCCGCCTCGGGGGCGGCGGGGGGCGGGCCGCCCTCGCCGGCGGGCGGCGGGCCGCCCTCGCCCTCGCCGCTCTCGGCGTAGTACTCGGCCCACGCCTCGTCGGCCTCGGGTGAGTGCTCGACCGACGGGCCGATGTAGTTGCCCTGGTCGTCGTAGGCGTGCTCGCCGAAGTGCTCCTGGTACTCGGCGGCCACGATGCCACCCTCGGCGGCCTGCTTGATCGACAGGCTGATGCGGCGGCGCTGGAGGTCGAGGTCGATGATCTTGACCCACAGCTCCTCACCCGGGGTGACGACCTGCTCGGGCAGGTCGACGTGGTGGGCCGACATCTCGGAGATGTGCACCAGGCCCTCGATGCCGTCGCCCACCTGGACGAACGCACCGAAGGGCACCAGCTTGGTGACCCGGCCGTAGACCAGCTCGCCCACCCGGTGGCTGGTGGCGAACTCCTGCCACGGGTCCTGCTGGGTGGCCTTGAGCGACAGGCTGATGCGCTCGCGGGACAGGTCGACGTCGAGCACCTGGACCTCGACCTCGTCGCCCACGGTGACGACCGAGCCGGGGTGGTCGACGTGCTTCCACGACAGCTCGGACACGTGGATCAGGCCGTCCATGCCGCCCAGGTCGACGAAGGCACCGAAGTTCACGACGCTCGACACGACGCCCTTGCGGACCTCGCCGGGCTTCAGGTTGGTGAGGAAGTCTTCACGCTGCTCGCGCTGGGTCTCCTCGAGCCAAGCTCGGCGGGACAGCACGACGTTGTTGCGGTTCTTGCCGAGCTCGATGATCTTGGCCTCGAGCGACTTGCCCACATACGGCTGCAGGTCGCGGACCCGGCGCAGCTCGACCAGCGACGCCGGCAGGAAGCCCCGCAGGCCGATGTCGAGGATCAGGCCGCCCT
>DASXRH010000504.1:0-4983 GCA_036506715.1 Acidimicrobiales bacterium | reverse complement strand
GAGGACGAGGCGCCGTCGGCCGCCGCCGCAACCATGGCCAGCAGCGCGGCGCTGGGCTCCCCGCCGTCGAGGGCGCGCTCGGGCTGGTCGGGGGCGAGGGCGGGGGCCGGGGCGGCCGCGGACGCGGGCTCGCTGGTGACCGTGCCGTGGTCGAGGTCGATGGTGAGTCGCATGGTGAGCTCCTCAGTTCAGGACCGCGTAGCGGCCCTCGAAGTTGACGGCCTGGTCGGTGAGGTTGGACACGGTGAGCCAGTAGGTCACGTGCTGGGGGTCGGCCCGCTCGACCGCCACGTCCCAGTCGACCTCGGGGGCGCCGCCCGCCGGGGTGACCGGCATCATGTACCAGGCGACGTGCCAGCCCGCGGGCCAGTTGAAGGTGAACCAGCGCCGGGTCTGGTGGGGGCCGAGGTTGCCGTTGAACTGCACGCCGACGCGCATGGTCGTCGTCCTTTCTGTCGGGGGCCCGGCTACCAGCCGAGCACCGCGTACCGGCCCTCGATGGCGACCGGCTGGTTGGTCAGGTTGGTGATGCAGATCCAGTAGGTGGCGTAGCGGTCGGAGGTCCGGGTGACCCGGGTCGCCCACCTCACCTGCGGGGCGCCGGGCCGGGGGGTGGTGGGCATCACGGTCCACAGCACGTGCCAGTGCGCCGGCCAGTTGAAGGTGAACCAGCAGGTGGTCTGGTTGGCGCCCACGGTGCCCTGGAACTGGGTGCCGGTGATCGGGGTGACCGGCTGGACCACGGCCGGGATGAGCCGGCGCAGGTCGGGCCGCAGGCCGATCCGCTGGGTGGCGGGCCGGTTGGGGGCGTCCTGCTGGGGGGACCCGTAGGTCCGCAGCACCTGCTGGGCCCGGGCGGGCGACAGCGGGATCCGCCCCCGGGCCCGCAGCGCCCCCTGGGCGCAGGCCAGCGCGCCGACCACGATCGGCGAGGCGCTGGAGGTGCCGGAGAACCGGTCCGTGTACCACAGGTCGGCGGCGGTGCCGCCCTGGAGGTCGCCGTAGCCGCTGCTGGTGACCTCGCGGCCCCAGCCCTGGACGTCGACCCGGGCCCCGTAGTTGGAGAAGTCGAGCCGGGACCGGTCGGGCCCCCAGTCGCGGCCGTGGGTGTTCGGCGGCGGGGCGCCCGCCCCCACCACCACCGCCCCCGACGAGGGGTTGGCCGGGTCGAAGGGGTTGCGCCACGAGGTGGGGAAGCCGGCGGGCCGCTGGGAGTAGATCGGGTCGTCGAGGTTCTGGAAGCCGTTGCCGGCGGCTTCGACGACCACGATGCCCTTGTTCACCGCGTAGCGGATGGCGGCGAAGTCGTCGGGCCACCACTCGATGGCGATGAACCCGAGCTGGCCCTGCGGCGGGCTGGGGGTCCGGGGGCCGGGGCGGTGGATCTCCAGCAGGATGATGTCGCCGGGACGCAGGCGGTCGGCGGCGGCCACGATGGCCTGCGACGACGACTGGTCGTCGAACGACGACGCGCCGATCCAGGCGTCGGGGGCGATGCCGGTGATCCCGAACGTGTTGCGGTCGCCGCTGATCTCGCCGAGCACGGCCGTCCCGTGGTTGACGAACCCGACGTCGGTGGTGCCGGTGCCGGCCACCACGCCGCCCTGGTTCTGGACGAGGTCCTCGTGGGTGAAGCGCCAGCCCCACTCGCAGTCGATGACGCGCACCCCGGCACCGCTGCCGCCGGGGACGGTCCAGGCGTAGCGGGCGTCGATGCCGCCCGGCGCGGCGTCGAGGTAGGTCTGGCGTGCCGTGACGTCGGGGGTGACCGGCGGGGCGTCGGTCGCCTCGGGGGCCATGGCGTTGATGGCGCCGTCGAGGGCCCGGGGCGCCTCCTTGGCGGCGGTCTTGGCCGCCTCCTTGGCGGCGGCCTTGGTGGCGGCCTTGCCCGCCGGCTTGGTGGCCGTGGCCACCGGGGGCTCGCCCGCGGGCTTGACGTAGGCGGCCTCCACCAGGTCGTGGGCGTACAGCTCGCGGGCCAGCGCCTCGAGCCGGTCGTCGGGGGCGCCGACCCGGTAGAAGGCGCCCAGGTCGGGGAGGTCCGCGCCGGCGCCGGGCAGGCTGGCCACGCTGGCCCGGATGCGGTCCTCGCTCGCGCCGAACAGGGGGGCGAGGTGGGCGCCGTGGCTGTCGAGCACTGCGGCGAGGCTGTCGGTGTCGGCGCCGGTCTCCGAGGCGAGGCCGTCGGCGCGGGCCCGCAGGCCGGCGTCCGGGGTGGCCATGACCACGAGCTCGCGGCGCCCGGCGCCGGGCGCCGGTGGCGGTGCGCTGGATCGGGACTTGGACGGCATGGTGGTGCTCCTCCGGTCAGGGGGTGGTGCCGGGTGGCTTGACGTAGGCGGCGGCGACGCCGGGGGCGGCGGCCAGCCGGGACACGGCCCCGTCCGCCTCGGCCGCCGGCACGTGGGCGTGGGCCCACGCCGCCAGCGCGGGGTCGGAGGCCCCCGGGTGCAGCGCCTCGACGGCCACGCCTGCCGCGGCCGCCGCGGCCTGCAGGGCGTCACCGGCGCCGGCGGGGCCGACGGCCTCGGGGGCGAGCTGCACGACGATCTCGACCGTCCCCTCACCCCGGGTCTGGGGCATGAGCCGCCTCCCTGGTGCGCCCGACACCACAGAGAGACCGGGCACCGGGGCCTGATACATCGGATCCGCGGCCGCCGGCGGACCCGGGGGGTCGCCGCCGCTAGGGTTGACGGGCACCTCGGGCTGCGATGGGTGGTGCTGGATGCACCCAGCCCGGTGACGGCAGCGGCCCGCGGCGTCCCCGCCGGGCCCCACCATCGACGTCATCAGGGAGAACCCATGACCATCCTCCGAGAGGGCGACTACAAGGTCGCCGACCTGACCCTGGCCGGCTGGGGCCGCAAGGAGATCGACCTCGCCGAGGTCGAGATGCCGGGCCTCATGGCCATCCGGGCCGAGTTCGCCGACGCCCAGCCCCTGGCGGGCGCCCGCATCATGGGCTCGCTGCACATGACCATCCAGACGGCCGTGCTCATCGAGACCCTCACCGTGCTGGGCGCCGACGTGCGCTGGGTGTCGTGCAACATCTTCTCCACCCAGGACCACGCGGCCGCCGCCGCAGTCGTCGGCCCCGGCGGCACCGTCGACGCCCCCGCCGGCGTGCCGGTCTACGCCTGGAAGGGCGAGACGCTCGAGGAGTACTGGTGGTGCACCGACCAGGCGCTGCGCTGGCCTCAGGGCGACGGGACGACACTGGGCCCCAACATGATCCTCGACGACGGCGGCGACGCCACCCTGCTCGTGCACAAGGGCGTCGAGTTCGAGAAGGCCGGGGCGGTGCCCGAGGGCACCGAGGACGACCCCGACGAGTGGCACGTCATCCTCGACCTGCTGCGCACCACGATCGCCGAGCGCCCCGGCCGCTGGACCGAGACGGCGGCGGCCATCAAGGGTGTCACCGAGGAGACCACGACCGGCGTCCACCGGCTCTACCAGATGTTCGAGGCGGGCCAGCTGCTGTTCCCGGCCATCAACGTCAACGACTCGGTCACCAAGTCCAAGTTCGACAACCTCTACGGCTGCCGCCACAGCCTGGTCGACGGCATCAACCGGGCCACCGACGTCATGCTGGGCGGGAAGGTGGCCGTCGTGTGCGGCTACGGCGAGGTGGGCAAGGGCTCGGCCCAGTCGCTGCGGGGCCAGGGCTGCCGGGTCGTGATCACCGAGGTCGACCCCATCTGCGCGCTGCAGGCCGCCATGGAGGGCTACGAGGTGAACACCCTCGACGCCATGGTCGAGCGGGCCGACATCTTCGTCACCACCACCGGCAACAAGGGCATCATCTCGGCCGAGCACATGGCCCGCATGAAGCACAACGCCATCGTGGGCAACATCGGCCACTTCGACAACGAGATCGACATGGCCGGCCTGGCCCGGCTGAGCGACGTGCGCAAGGTCGAGATCAAGCCCCAGGTCCACGAGTACGTGTTCCCCGACGGCCACTCGATCATCGTGCTGGCCGAGGGCCGGCTGCTGAACCTCGGCTGCGCCACCGGCCACCCCAGCTTCGTGATGTCGATGAGCTTCACCAACCAGGTGCTGGCCCAGCTCGAGCTGTTCGGCAAGACCGGCAACTACCCGCTCGGGGTGTACGTGCTGCCCAAGCAGCTCGACGAGAAGGTGGCCCGCCTCCACCTCGACGCCCTCGGGGTCAAGCTCACCAGGCTGACGTCCGAGCAGGCCGAGTACATCGGGGTGCCGGTCGAAGGCCCGTACAAGGCCGACCACTACCGCTACTAGGCCGGCCCGCCGTCCTCCCGTGGTGCCCGTGCGCCACCATGGGGGGATGGGGCCCGCACACGTCGTCCTCCACGCGCTGGGGCAGGTCGTCATCCGCAACCGGTTCTGGATGACCTGGAACCTGATCCTGGCCTTTACCCCTGCGGTCCTGGCGGTCCTGGTGTTCCGTTCCCGCGGCCCCCGCACGCTCGGGTGGTGGGCCGGGGCCGGGCTGGTGCTGCTGTTCCTGCCCAACGCCCCCTACGTGGTGACCGATCTCGTGCACCTGCGGGACGACGTGGTGCTGGCGGGCGGCGACCTGGCCGTGGTCGGCGGCGTGCTGCCGGTCTACGGGACCTTCATCCTGGCCGGGTTCGTGGCCTACGCCGTGGCCGTGACCGAGCTCGGCCGGTACCTGTCGTCGGTCGGGCTCGGCCGGTTCCGGGGCGCGGCCGAGCTGGCGGTGCACGGTGCGTGCGCCGTCGGGGTGGTGCTCGGCCGGGTGGCGCGGCTCAACTCGTGGGAGCCGGTGACGCAGCCGCACACCACCGCCGAGCGGATCGTGCTGACGCTCACCTGGCGGTGGGCGCCGGTGGCGGTGGTGGTCACGTTCCTGGCGACGTCGGTGGGGTACATGGTCGTCAGGGGCGCCGGCCGGGCCGGCGGCCGGGCCGTGGTCGCAGTGGTCGGCCACGACGCGTGGTGGCGCCGGTTCCGGGCCGCGTGATCCGTCACGTGCGG
>DASXRH010000503.1:0-1738 GCA_036506715.1 Acidimicrobiales bacterium | reverse complement strand
CCGATCCTGATGCTGGCCGACATCTTCCCGGGGGCCCGCGTGCTCGAGTCGGGGGTGGGCTCCGGGGCCCTGTCCATGACGCTGGTCCGGGCGGGGGCCGAGGTGCGGGGCTACGAGCTGCGCGAGGACTTCGCCCACCGCGCCGTGCGCAACGTGGCCACCTTCCTCGGCGCCGACGCGCTCGACCGCTACACGGTCGAGCAGCGCGACGTGTACGAGGGCATCGACGAGGTCGACCTCGACCGGGTGGTGCTCGACCTGCCCGAGCCCTGGCGGGTGGCCAAGCACGCGGCCCGGGCCATGCACCGGGGTGGGGTGCTGGTGGCCTACACGCCCCAGATCACCCAGGCGGTCCAGCTGCGCGACGAGCTGACGGGCCAGGGCTTCGGCATGGTCGACACCATCGAGGTGCTCAACCGGGGCTGGCACATCGAGGGCCAGTCCGTGCGGCCCGATCACCGTATGGTGGCCCACACCGGCTTCCTGACCAGCGCTCGGCTGCTGAGCTGAGCGGGTGGCGGGGACCGCCGGGGCACACGCTGGGGAAGGCTGGGGGTGAACGTGCTCGACATCCTGCTGATCGCCCTGGCCATCAGCGCGGCCATGGGGGGCTACCGGCTGGGGTTCATCGCCCGCGCCACCTCGTGGCTGGGTCTTGCGCTGGGCGTGGTGCTCGGCGCGCTCGTGCTGCCCCGACTGCTGCCCAAGGTCCAGGACGCCAGCGACGTGACGATCGTGATGGTGGCGGTCGGTGCCCTGGTCGGCACAGCCCTCATCGGCCAGGCCCTGGGCCTGGTGCTCGGCAGCCGGCTCCACGCCGAACTGCCCCCCGGGGCCGCCCGACGCACCGATCAGGTGGCCGGTGGGTTCATCGGGGTGGTGGGCGTGCTCATCGCCCTGTGGATCCTGCTGCCCACCCTGGCCGACGTGCCCGGCTGGACCTCCGAGCAGGCCCGGTCGTCGGTCATCGCCCGCGAGGTGTCCCGCACCTTCCCCGACCCGCCCGACACGCTGGAGGCGCTGCGCAGCATCGTGGGCGACGACCCGTTCCCCCAGGTGTTCGACGCGTTGCAGCCCGCCCCCGACGTCGGCGCCAGCCCCGGCGCCAGCGGCCTCACCCCCGAGCTGGCCGAGCAGGTGCGCCTGTCGACGGTCAAGGTCGAGGGCCGGGCCTGCGACCGGATCCAGGAGGGCAGCGGGTTCTTCGTGGGCGACGGCCTGGTGGCCACCAACGCCCACGTGGTGGCAGGGGAGGACGACTCGACGGTCGAGCTGGCCGACGGGTCGACCGTCGACGCCGACGTGGTGGCCTTCGACCCCGACCGCGACCTGGCCATCCTGCGGGTCGACGGCCGGGGCCGCCCGCCGCTGCCCCTGCGCGAGGGCGAGGTCGACGACACCGGGGGCGCCTTCGGCCACCCGGGCGGCGGGCCGCTGGAGATCAGCCCGTTCCGCATCGGCGACCGCATCACCGCGGTGGGCCACGACATCTACGACGCCGGCCGCACCCGGCGCGAGGTGCTGGTGCTGGCGGCCGACCTGGCGCCCGGCGACTCGGGCGCCGCGCTGGTCGCCCCCGACGGCCAGGTGGTGGGGGTGGCGTTCGCCGTGGCCCCCGACAAGCCCGGGGTCGCCTACGGGCTGGCTGTCGACGAGCTGGAGGCGGTGCTGGCCGGCGACCTCACCCGCCAGCGCGACACCGGCGGCTGCCTGGTCTGAAAACTGGCAGCGCGGTCGC
>DASXRH010000502.1:0-1917 GCA_036506715.1 Acidimicrobiales bacterium | reverse complement strand
TGGGTGAGGGCCTGGGGGTAGTTGCCCAGGTGGGCACCGGTGGTGGCGTCGATTTCCTCGGCGTAGAGGCCGAGTGGGCTGGCGTGGTCGAGGAGTGCCTCGAACCGGGCGGTGGCTTCGGGCGCGCGGCCGGTGTGGGCGAGTGCCTGGACGAGCCAGAACGCGCAGGGCAGGAACGTGGCCTCGCTGCCGGGCAGGCCGTCGCGCCCGGGGGGGTAGCGGTAGAGGAGGGGACCGCCGGCGCCGAGATCGGCGGCGATGGCGTCGATCGTGCCCCGGACGCGGGGCGAGGCTGGGTCCTCGATGCCGAGGAGGGGCAGGACGAGTAGGGCCGCGTCGAGGTCTGTCGAGTCGTAGCTGCGGGTGTAGCTGCCTCTGGCGGGGTCGAATCCCCGGTCGGTGACGTCGACCGCGAGGGCGTCTCGTGCGGTTTCCCAGCGCGTGCGTTGCCGGGCGGAGAGCCGGTGGGTGTCGGCGAGGCGCAGGGCCCGGTCGAGGGCGAGCCAGCCCATGAGCTTGGAGTGGACGTGGTGGGCGGCGTCGTCGCGGATTTCCCAGATGCCGGCGTCGGGTTCGTGCCAGCGGCGGGCGACGTGCTCGGCGAACCCGCGCATCGTCCGCCACGTCTCCGAGTAGAGGCGGTGGCCGGCCTGCTCCAGGTTCCAGGCGCCATCGAGTACCCAGCCGTAGCCGTCGAGTTGATGCTGGTCGGCGGCGCCGTTGCCGACCCGGACCGGGGTGCTATGGGCGTATCCGGGCCAGTCGCGCAGCTCGCGTTCGGGGGCCGGGTGGCGTCCGTCGAGGGTGAACAGCACCGGTAGACGGGGTCGGGAGAGCCGGCTGGCGTGGAGGAGCCAGGCGAGGAATCCCCGGGCCTCGGCGAGCTTGCCGACGCCGAGGAAGGCACCGATGCCGATGCTGGCGTCACGGGGCCAGGCGTAGCGGTAGTCCCAGTTGCGGACGCCGCCGGGATGCTCGGGTAGGGACGTCGTGGGCGCGGCCACGGGGGCGCCGGAGGGCGAGTAGGTCAACAGCCGCAGTGTCAGCAGGCTGCGTACCACGGCCTCGCGGTACGGGAGATCGTCGTCGATCTCCGCGCTCCAGGCGTTCCAGCGGGCCTCGTCTTGGGCGACCAGGTCCGGGGCTGCTGCGGGGTCGACGTGGACGAGGGGTTCGCGGTGGGCGACGGCGAGCACGAACGTGAGCGGTCGGCCGGGTGCGACGGTGACGCCCGTCGGCCGCCCGGCCTGCACGTCGACGTCGGGGCTGCTCGCGAGCGACACCGCGAGCGATCCCCACGTGCACACGAGGTCGCGGCCGCGCCGGCGGGTCCGGGGCGGGCGGTGCTGTTCGCCGAGCCGGGGGTCGAAGTCGATGTCGACGTCCACCGGGCCGCCGTCGGCGACCAGGCGGCGCACCAGGAGGGTGGCGGGGAGCAGACGGCCGGCGACCTCGGCCACCATGGCATCGGTGAGGGTGAGGCGGCGCTCGCCCACCGTCCACGTGGTCTCGACGGTGGCGCTGTGCTGCCGGTAGCGGCGCGTCACGATCGCGGCGGGTCGAGCCGGCGCGATCCGGAACGTGCCCGCCGCCGGTCCGCCCACGAGCCGTCCGAAGACGGGGTCGGCGTCGAAGCGGGGCGCGCAGAACCAGTCGATGGCCCCGGCGCTGGAGACCAGCGCGGCCGTGCGGGTGTCGCCCAGGAGGCCGTAGTCCTCGATCGGTGTCGCCATCGCTGCCCCTAGCGGGCGTGCATTGCCCATCTCAGCCGGCTGTGAGGAGCAGGCCGAGGAGCGTCCCGTAGACCACGTGAGCGGCGACCGCGACGAGCGGGGTCTGCACGCCGTAGTTGAGCCCGAACAGGCCCGGTGGTTCCAGCGCGGCGGTGCTGGCGGGACCGGCGCGGTTCGACGCCAT
>DASXRH010000501.1:0-5017 GCA_036506715.1 Acidimicrobiales bacterium | reverse complement strand
GGAAGCGGCCGGCGGTCGGCCGAGGCCAGCACCCCCCGGTGGAAGGGGAAGCCGGCGACGGCCGCCACCTCGTCGTCGTCCCGGACCAGGACGGGGGCCCGCGCACCCACCAGCGCCCGCACCGCGTCCGCCTTGCGCCCGGCGGCCAGCACCATGCGGATGCGGTAGGGCGAGTGGACCAGCGCCTCCAGGGCCAACAGCCCCTCGACCACGAAGTACCCGCCCCGGCGCTCGACCCTGCGGCGGCTCTCCGGGTCGTTGAGGGCGCGGAAGTCGTCCAGCGGGTTGGCCACGGGCCCATCCTGGTCGGCCGGCACCGGTGCCTAGCCCAGCCCCCGGACGATGGCGATCACCGCCGTCGTCGCCGCGAACACGAGGACCGCCGGCCGCAGCCAGCGGCCGTCCACCCGGTGGGTCATCACCCGGCCCACCAGCAGCCCGGCGCCCACGCCGGGCAGCAGCGCCAGCGCCAGCACGGCCTGCCAGCCGGCCACGGCCCGGGCGACGGCCAGGGCGGCCAGCGACACCACGGTGCCGGTCCCGATCGTGACGGCCAGCGTCGAGCGCAGCACCTTGCCCTCGTGGTGCTGGTAGAGCAGGGCCAGCGGCGGGCCGCCGATCGACGTGGCCGTGCCCATCGCGCCCGAGGCCAGGCCGGTGGCCACCGTCGTCCCCCGGGTGAGCGGGATCGTCACGGAGGCGGCGCTGAGCGCCACCGCCGCCAGCACGCTCACCCCCGTCACGACCGACAGCGTGTCGGTGGCCACCAGCGCCACCACCAGCGCCCCCAGCGCGGTGCCGGGCAGCCGGCCCACCATCAGCCAGCCGACACCGTGCCAGTCCACGTGGTCCGACTCGCGCACCGCCATCGTCGTGGCCAGGGGCAGGGCGAGCATGGTGGCGGCCGCCGGGACCGCGGCCGGCTCGACGACGGCCAGCACGGGCACGGCGACCAGGTTGGCGCCGAAGCCGATGGTCGACTGGACGGCCGAGCCCAGCACGACGGCCGCCAGCACGACCAGGTAGCCGGACAGGTCGACGTGGATGGCCGGCCCCGCTCAGTCCCGGCCGGCCACGAGGCCGGCGTAGCGGTCGAGCAGGGGCAGCACCCGGTCGCGGGGCGCCGAGGGGAGGTTGAACACGCACTCGGTCACGCCGATCTCGGCGAAGTGGTCGAGCTTGCCCGGGTCGGGGATCGAGCCGAACGGCACGACCTCGAGGTGGTCGGGGTCGCGCCCGGCGGCCGCCACCGCCTCCCGCAGCCGGGGCAGGGCGGCGGTGAGGCCGGCGCCCCCGATCGGGATCCAGCCGTCGGCGTACTCGGCGACCGCGGCGAACAGCTTGGGGCCGGCCGCCCCGCCCAGCAGCACCGGGACGGTGCGGGTGCCGTCGTGGCCGGCCTGGACCGGCTTGGGCCACGACCACGACGGACCGAAGTCGACGTGGTCGCCGTGGAACTCGGCCTCGTCGTCGCGCCACAGCGCCCGCATGGCCAGCACGTGCTCGCGGCCGACGGCCCGGCGCTCGCGGAGGTCGACGCCGTGGTCGTTCATCTCGTCCTCGTTCCAGCCGAAGCCGACGCCGAGGGCGGCCCGCCCGCCCGACACGTGGTCGAGGCTGGCCGCGGCCTTGGCGGTCACCAGCGGGTCGCGCTGGGCCGCGAGGAGGATGCCGGTGCCCAGGCGCAGCGCGGTGGTGGCCGAGGCGGCGGCGGCCAGGGCGACGAGGGGGTCGAGGCTGCGCTTGTAGAACTCGGGCAGCTCCTGGCCGCTGGGGTGGGGCGTCTTGCGGCTGGTCGGGATGTGGGTGTGCTCGGGCAGCCACAGCGAGCCGAGGTCGCGGGCCTCGACCTCGCGGGCCAGCTCGACCACGTCGATCGACACGTCGGTGACGAACATCGTGACCCCGTAGCGCATCGTGCCGGTCCCCTCGTCGGTTTCTGACGGATCGTCAGATCAGCGGCCCGTGTGTCATCATGCCTCGTCATGAGCGGTGTCTGCGAGGGGCGGGTCGTCATCGTGACCGGGGCCGGCCGGGGAATCGGCCGAGGTCACGCCCTCGAGTTCGCGCGCCAGGGGGCGGCCGTGGTGGTCAACGACATCGGCGCCGCGCTCGACGGCACCGGAGGGTCGGCCTCCCCTGCCCGCGAGGTGGCCGACGAGATCGTGGCGGCGGGCGGCGCTGCGGTCGACAACGGCGACGACGTGGCCGACTGGGACGGCGCCCACCGGCTGGTGCAGACCGCGCTCGACGCCTTCGGCCGCCTCGACGTGGTGGTCAACAACGCCGGGTTCGTGCGCGACCGCATGTTCGTGTCCAGCGGCGAGGACGAGTGGGACGCCGTGGTGCGGGTCCACCTGAAGGGCCACTTCGCGGTGTCCCGGGCCGCCGCCGCCCACTGGCGCGACCAGGCGAAGGCGGGCGCCGCGGTCGACGCCCGGATCGTGAACACGTCGTCGGGCGCCGGGCTGCTGGGCTCGGTGGGCCAGTCCGCCTACAGCGCGGCCAAGGCCGGCATCGCCGCCCTCACGCTGGTCCAGGCGGCCGAGCTGGGGCGCTACGGGGTCACCGCCAACGCCATCGCCCCCGCCGCCCGCACCCGCATGACCGAGACGGTGTTCGCCGCCACCATGGCCGCCCCCGACGACCCGGCGGCGTTCGACGCCATGGCTCCCGAGAACGTGGCCCCGCTGGTGGTGTGGCTGGGCTCGGCGCAGTCGGCCCACGTCACCGGGCGGGTCTTCGAGGTCGAGGGGGGCACGGTGTCGGTGGCCGACGGCTGGCAGCACGGCCCCTCGGTCGACAAGGGCGCCCGCTGGGACCCCGCCGAGCTGGGCCCGGTGGTCGACGACCTGCTGGCCAAGGCGCCCGCCCCCGCCCCGGTGTACGGCGCCACCTGACGCCCGCCTTCCCCCGGTGGCCGCGCGTGGCCCGGACTAGTTTGCGGCGCCATGGGTGACCGCACGTTCGCGACGCTGGCCGACGGTGGGGGGTTCTTCGAGGGTCCCCGGTGGCGGGACGGCCGGTGGTGGGTGTCCGACTTCTACCGGCACACGGTGTTCGCCATCGCCCCCGACGGGGCCACCGAGCAGGTCATGACTGTCGACGCCCAGCCGTCGGGCCTCGGGTGGCTGCCCGACGGCTCGCTGCTGGTGGTGTCGATGAAGGACCACAAGGTGCTGCGGCGCTCGCCTGCCGGCGACGTCACCGTCCACGCCGACATCGCCGAGCACTGCGGCGGCCTGGCCAACGACATCGTGGTCGACGCCCGCGGCCACGCGTTCGTCGGCAACTTCGGGTTCGACCTGATGGGTGGCGCCACCCCGGCGGCCGCCACGCTCGTCCACATCGCGCCCGACGGCGCCACCGACGTGGCCGCCGAGGACCTCCGCTTCCCCAACGGCGCCGTGATCACCCCCGACGGGTCGACCCTGGTGGTGGGCGAGACGATGGGCGCCCGCTACACCGCGTTCAGCCTGGACGCGGACGGCGCTCTGGGCGACCGCCGGGTGTGGGCCGAGATCGAGGGCGTGGCGCCCGACGGCTGTGCCCTCGACGCCGAGGGCCGCATCTGGGCGGCCGACGCCCTCGCCAACCGGCTGGTGCGGGTGGCCGAGGGCGAGGGGGTGGTGGAGGAGATCGCCGCCCCCGACGGCCTCGGCGTCTACGCCTGCATGCTCGGCGGCGACGACGGCCGCACGCTGATGGCCTGCGCCGCCCCCGACTTCCTCGAGCACAACCGGGCCACCGCCCGGGAGGCGGTGCTGCTCACGACCACCGTGGACGTCCCCCACGCCGGGCTCCCGTGACCCGTCCCGGCTCGGCTCATTCGGCCCGCACCGCCTCGGCCGGGGCCAGCCGGCTGGCCCGGGCCGCCGGGTAGAGGCCGGCCACCGCCCCGACCACGAGCGACGCCGCCACCCCGCCGGCCAGGCCGGCCAGCGGCACGGCCAGGCGCCAGCCCCGGGCGTCGGCGTAGACGGCCGTCGTGGCTGCGCCGAGGGCCACACCCAGCACGCCGCCCATGCCGGCCAGCAGCACCGACTCGACCATGAACTGCAGGCGGACGTGGCGGCGGGCCGCCCCGAGCGCCCGGCGCACCCCGATCTCGGCCCGCCGCTCCAGCACCGAGATGACCATGACGTTGGCGATCCCGACGCCGCCCACGACCAGCGCCACCGCCCCCAGGCCGAGCAGCAGCGCGGTGAGGGTGTCGTCGGCCTGGGCCTTGGCGGCCAGCGCGTCGCTGGGCCGGGTGACCTGGACCTCGTCGGGCGCCTCGGGGTTGGCCGTGGCGGCCAGCACCGAGCGCACGCCGGTGACCTCGTCGGGGTCCGTGCGGACCCGCACGGCCGACGGCGCCTCGTCGATGCCGAACTGCGCCTCGGCCACCGGGTAGCCGATCAGCGCGGCGCGGTCGATGTCGGGCGCCAGCGGCACCGGGTCGAGTATGCCCACCACCGCGAACCAGCGTCCGCCCAGCCACACGAGGGGGTCGCCGGTGAGGTCGTCGAGCCCCAGCCGGGCCGCCGCCTCCGAGCCGAGCACGACGGCCGGACCGGTCGCGGTCGCGTCGTTGAGGAACGTGCCGGTGGCCACGGTGGCCGCCAGGGTGTCGACGAGGTTGGGCTCGGTGGCGACGACGCTGATGCCCCCTGTCCGGTCGGCGGGGATCTTGTCGGTGCGGCGTATGGTGGCGCCCTCGACCGTGCGGGTCGCCGCCGCCGAGGTCACCGGGCCGATGCGCCGGATCATCGCCGGCGCCGCCACCGGCAGCTCGCTGTTGGTGCCGAACAGGTCCTGGCCCGGCTCGACGGCCAGCAGGTTCGTCCCCAGCGCGTCCAGCTCGGCCAGCAGGTCGGCCCGGCTCGACGCCGAGATCCCGACCACCGCCACCATCGCCGCGATGCCGATGGCAATGCCGAGCGCCGTGAGACCCGACCGCACCCGCTTGGCCCGCAACCCCGCGGTGGCCACCGGTACCAGGTCGCCGGGCCGGAGCCGGCTGCGCAAACGC
>DASXRH010000500.1:0-2566 GCA_036506715.1 Acidimicrobiales bacterium | reverse complement strand
AGTCCCAGGGGAACTCCTCATCCCCCGTATGGGTGAAAAAGCCCAGGATCGGCGGGGGTTTTCGGGCTAGATCGCGCTCTGTGTGGGCTCGAGGGCGCGCTCTGCGTCACCCACGTCGGGCTCGCCCTCCCGCCGCCGGGGCCGGCTCACCAGCCAGCCGACCGCCAGGCCGGCCACCGCGACGGCCAGCGGCGGCGCCAGGCCCCAGCGCGTGTAGATGGTCGTGCCCCGGCGCAGGCCCACCGTGTCGTGCAGCACCCGCTGCTCGGACACCGCGGTGCGTTGGTGCACGCGGCCGTCGGAGCCGATCACCGCCGTGAACCCCGTGGGCGCCACCTGGAGCACCCAGCGGTCGGTCTCGATGGCCCGCATGCGGGACGAGGCCACCTGCTGGGTCTGCACCAGGGTGCCGCTGAACGACGACCCGTTGGTCGGGTTGAGCACCAGCTCGGCGCCGTCCTCGACGCCCTCCCGCACCCGGTCGCCGAAGAAGATCTCCCACGAGATCGCCACGCTCAGCTTGCCGCCCGGGGTGTCCAGCTCGGCCGGGTGCTCACCGACGACGGCGTCGCGCGAGGTCAGCTCGCCCCCGCCGAACCGGCCCACCAGCCACCGCAGCGGGACGTACTCGCCGAACGGCACCCGGTGGACCTTGTCGTAGCGGTCGACGATGGTGCCCGTGGGGTCGTAGGCCACCGAGGCGTTGAGGAAGTGCCGGCGCCCCGAGTCCTCGACGATGCCGGCGACGAGCGTGGTGTCCAGCCGCCGGGCCAGCGCGGCCAGCTCCTCGTCCTCGGACGAGTCGGCCAGCCGGTCGACGTCGACCACGTCCTCGGGCCACACCACCAGGTCGACCGGGGTCTCGATGCCGTCGCTGGCCTCGAGGTGGCGCTCGAACACCTTGCGCTCGTCGGTGTTCGACGCCCGGGTGCCCTGGCGCCCGCCCCCCTGCACCAGCGCCACCCGCCGGGCGTCGACCTGGTGTCCCTGCGGGGCCACGGCCGCGCCGAGCACGGCCACCAGCACCACCGCCGCCGCCGCCCCGGCCGCCAGCCAGCGGCGGGTCACGGCGGCCGACAGGGCGATGCCGGCGACCACGGTCACCTCGACCAGCAGCAGCGCCCCGCCCACCCGGAGCACCGGGGCCAGCGGGCCGGCGACCTGGCCCACGGCCAGGCTCGACAGCGGCACGCCCCCGAACGGCCACGACCACCGCAGCAGCTCGGTCAGGGCGATGGCCCCGGGTAGCGCCAGCCAGCGGCCGGGCGCGCGGGCCGGCACCAGCACCATGGCCAGGCCCAGCAGGGCGGCGTAGACCAGCGCGGCGATGACGTAGCCGGGCAGGGTCATCTCGATCATCCAGGCCAGCGACGGCACGTACAGGCCGACGCCGACCATCGCCCCCCGCCGGAACCGTGACCGCCGGGGCCGGTCGGCCACCAGCCGGTCGAGCCCGGCGACCCCCACGAACGCCAGCGGCCACCACCCCCAGGGCGGCAGCGCGGCGGCGATGGCGAGCCCCGTGCCCAGGCAGGCGAGAGCGGTGACGGACCGGCGCATGACGGGTCCGATGATCGCACGGCCGGCCGGGCGCGACCCAAGCGCCCCCGATCGAACCGGCGCGCGTTCCCTGCGATCTTCGCACGGCGCGCGCGCCGGTTCGGAAGGTCAGCCGGGGCCCTGGAGCTGGAAGTGGGCCACGATGCGCTCGCGGGCCGACCCCTTGGGGTGGCAGGCGAACAGGGTGGCCGTGTAAGCCGACGACTGGGACACGATGCCCATGGCGTCGGGGCTCACGATCTCGGTCGAGGTCAGCGTGTAGGTCCAGGTCGACCCGTCGGCCATCGTGAACACCAACGGGTCGCCGGGCGCCAGCCTGTCCAGGTCGAAGAACGGTCGGGTGTGGGTCACCCGGTGGCCGGCCACCACCACGTTGCCGAGCTGGCCCGGCAGGGCGGTGCCCGGCCAGTGGCTCGGCCCCCGGTCGATGGCGGTGAGCGTGACACCCTCGTGCAGGTCCTGGCTGACCCCGATCGTGGGCAGCGCCAGCGTGCCGTGGACCACGTCGGGGGTGGCGGCCTGGGGATCGGCCGGCGAGTCCTCGGGCACCGGCAGGCCCGGGGTGGGCGCCGGGACCGGGGCGGCGACAGGGGGCACCGGCGCGTCGACGACCGAGGTCGGCGGGGCGGATACAACCGGCTGGTCGGCGGTCGCCGTGCGGACGTCGCCGGGGTCGGACCAGGGCCCGAGCGCCCACCCCGCCAGGCCCAGCCCGCTCGCCGCGCACAGGGCGGCGGCCGCAGCCGTGGCGACCCGGCGCCGGCTCGGAGTCATGACCCGATTGTGGCACCGAGCGCCCGGACCGCGGCCGCCCGGCCGCCCCGGATGCAGGCGGGGATGCCCACCCCCGCCGCCCACGCGCCCGTGACCGCCAGCCCCGGGCCGGCGGCGGCCAGGGCCGCCTCGGCGTCGGCCGTCGCCGCCAGGTGGCCGGGGCGGGGCTGGGGGAACGACCGGGCCCACCGGCTGACCCGGACCTCGGTGGGTGCCCCCCGCAGCCCCATCG
>DASXRH010000499.1:0-4447 GCA_036506715.1 Acidimicrobiales bacterium | reverse complement strand
CCCGCGGCGGTGCTGGGCATGCTGCGACTGGCCGGCTTCCGGCGTGTGGAGGTGGCGTGGCGGCGCCGGCTGCCCCGTCGGGTGGCCGGGTGGGCGGTGAACCGGGTGCGGGGGGCGACGGACGTCGGGCTGGCCGACATCGTGCAGCGCTATCGGTTCGTGTTCCACGCCTGGCGCTGAACGCGCTGGGCTGTGTCTCGATGAGCCCCGCCCGCGTTGCCCGCCGGCGCTGCGGGCATCGTCACGGCGGGGCCGTCAGGAGGTCTCGTCGCCCTTGACGGCCGGCTCGGGGTACAGGTGCTCGAGCTCACCCGGCTGGATGCGCGACCGGCGGATGAAGTCGTCGACCTCGTGGCCGCGCAGCCGGATGACCCGCCCGAAGCGGTAGGCCGGCAACTCGCCGTGGTCGATGAACCGGTAGAGCGTGCGGGGGGTGATCCCTAGACGCCGGGCTGCCTCTTGGGTCGAGAGCCATTCGGTCTCGTCGGTGTTCACGGCGCACACCTTACCCCTTCGCATGGTGTTTGGGCATCTTTCGGTCATATTCTGGCGAACGGGCGCAAACCACGTAAGGTACGGGGGCC
The DNA here is from genome assembly GCA_036506715.1 of Acidimicrobiales bacterium. Taxonomy (GTDB): domain Bacteria; phylum Actinomycetota; class Acidimicrobiia; order Acidimicrobiales; family VFJN01; genus ZC4RG19. Next base: position 3,863 of record DASXRH010000499.1, on the reverse strand, counting down.
ACTACAGCCGTCCATCCGACGGAAGGTGGCCCGACGGCCGCGTTCAGCGGGCGGCGGTGGTGGTGGGGAGGGTGCCGCCAAGATCGAGGGCACGGCCGCACGGTCGCGTCCTCCTGCGTGGCCAGCTCGCTGGGAGAGGTGACGAAGGCACCATGGTGATGACGCGGTCGAACGGCGGATCGACGACGGCGGCGGGGGAACAACCACCCCGCCGCGTGGTCGCCCGCGCGCCGGGGATGCCGACGGGGCGGGCGCTGGTCGGCGGCGCGCTCGTGGCGCTGGCCGGGGTGGCCACGTTCGTGACTTGGCAGCAGTCGGCGGGCACACCCGACCACAGCTACGCCGTGGCGTCGCGGGCGCTGCACCCCGGCGACGCCGTCACGGCCGACGCCGTGCGGTTCGTGGCCATCGACCTGCCGCCCGGGGTGGCCGGGGTCGCCTTCCCCGACCCCGCGTCGCTGGAGGGCCGGGTCACGGTGGCGCCGGTGGCCGCCGGCGAGCTGCTGCAGGAGGGCTCGCTCAGCGACCAGGTCGGCGGCCCGCCGGCGGCCGAGGTGTCGCTGGCGCTCGACCGGGCGCTGGCCGTCGACGGTCGGCTCCACGCCGGCGACCTCGTCGACGTCTACGGCACCGGCGACGAGGGGACGAGCGTGGTCGCGGCGGACCTCCGGGTGGTGGCGGTGACCGCCGCGGGCGGCTCGTTCAGCGACGGCGACGAGCTCACGGTGACGCTGGCAGTGCCCGACGGCGCTCGCCAGCAGGCCGTGATCCAGGCGGCCCGGGGTGGGACGGTGACCCTGGTCCGCACCACCCACGCGACCCGGCCGGCCTCGGCCACGGGCGCCGGCGGGCCGGGCCGGTCCGGCGCCGTGGACCCCGGATCGGCGGGGCCCGCTCCCGGTGACGGCGACCGGGGTGGCGGCTGATGGCCGTCGACCGTTACGTCGTGCTGGGCCTGGCGCGGGTGCGGGCGCCGTGGTTCGGCGAAGTGGCGTCGTGGGCCACGTCGGCGGCGCTGCCCGTCGACTTCGTGAAGGTCGTGTCGATCGAGGAGGCCCGGGCCCGGCTGCGGTCGGGGCGGCCGTTCTCGGCGCTGCTGGTCGACGCCGGGCTAGCCGCCCTCGACCGTGACCTGGTCGAGCTGGCCTGGCGCCACGGCTGCGCCGTCGTGGCCGTCGACGACGGCCGCGCCCCCCGGGCCTGGCGCGACCTCGGGGTCCACGCGGTGCTGCCCGCCGGGTTCGAGCGCGAGCACCTTCTCGATGCGCTACGGGCCACCGCCCGGCCCATCACCCGGGGCGACGAGCGGGCCCTGCCGACCCAGCCCGTGGTCGAGCCCGGGCCCGGGGCGTGGCGGGGCCGCCTGGTGGCGGTGACCGGCGCCGGCGGGGTGGGGCGGTCGACGCTGGCGATGGCGCTGGCCACCGGCCTGGCCACCGATCCCCGGGACCGGGGCCTCGTGGTGCTGGCCGACCTGGCGATCCACGGCCACCAGGCGCTGCTCCACGACGCCGGCGACATCGTCCCCGGGCTGCTCGAGCTGGTCGAGGCCCACCGGGGCGGCGCCCTCACCACCGACCAGGTCCAGGCCCTGTGCTTCGCGCTGCCCCGCCGGGGCTACGACCTGCTGCTGGGTCTGCGCCGGCAGCGGGACTGGACGGCGTTGCGGCCCCGCGCCCTCGACGCCGCGCTCGACGGCCTGCGCCAGGCCTACCGGCTGGTGGTGGCCGACGTCGACGCCGACGTCGAGGGCGAGGCCCAGTGCGGCTCCACCGACGTCGAGGACCGCAACCTGCTGGCCCGGCGCACGCTCGCCGAGGCCGACCTGGTGCTGGCCGTGGGCGTGCCGGGGCTGGCCGGCGCCCATGCCCAGCTGCGGGTGGTGCGCGACCTGCTCGAAGTCGGCGTCGACGGCGGGCGCATCGTCCCGGTCGTCAACCGGGCGCCCCGCAACCCCCGGCTGCGGGCCGAGGCGGCCGGGGCGCTGGTGCGGCTGCTCGACGCCACCGATCCTGGCGTGGCCCTGGCGTCGTCGGCCGTGTTCGTCCCCGAGCGCCGCCGGGTCGCCGAGGTGCTGCGGGACAACGGCCCGCCGCCCGCCCCGCTGGTCCGGCCGGTGACCGGGGCGGTGCGGGGGCTGCTGGAGCGGGCCCGCCACGTGCGGCCTGCGGCGCCCGAGCCGGTGGGGGTGGGGGCCGAGCCGGTCCCGGTGGTGCCCGGGTCGCTCGGCAGCTGGACCGACGACGGGGCGGGTGACGGGTGAGCGCCGCCCCCCGCGGCCCGTCGCCGCTGGTCGAGATCGAGCGATCCGTGCAGGAGCGGGCCAAGGACATCTCGCTGGAGATGTCGGCCGCCGGCGGCGAGGCCAAGCTCCAGGCCCTCATCGCCGACGAGGTCGCCCGGTGGAACGACGACCACCGGCGGGGCCGGCGGGCCTTCGAGCTGCCCGATCCGGTGCTGGTGGCCGAACGGGCCTTCCGCAACCTGGCGCGCTACGGGCCGCTGACCCCGCTGCTGGCCGACGACGACGTGTGGGAGATCATGGTCAACGGTCCCGACGCGATCTTCGTTTCCCGCCATCGCGGGCCGTCGGGCTACCACGACGAGGTGTTCCACGACGACGACCACGTCGTGCGGACGCTGACCAAGCTGCTCGACGACGCCTCGACCGCCCACCGCAAGCTCGACCCGGCCGAGGGCCTGCAGGACGCCCAGCTCGACGACGGGGCCCGGGTCCACATCGTCCACGGCGACATCGCCCGGGGCGGCCACGTGCTGGTCAACATCCGCAAGTTCACCGGCCTTCCGTTCCGCAGCCTGCCCGAGCTGGTCGAGCGGGACATGCTCAGCCCTCAGGTGGCCGTGTTCCTGCGGGCCTGCGTGCACGCCCGGCTGTCGATCGTGTTCGCCGGGCCGCCCGGGTCGGGCAAGACGACGCTGCTGTCGTGCACCACCGCCGAGCTCGACCCCGGGCTGCGGGTGGTGGTGGCCGAGGAGGTGTTCGAGTCCGATGTCCCCGTGCCCAACGTGGCCCAGATGCAGACCCGGGCGGCCCGGTCCGACCGGCCGGCCGTCGACCTGCGGCGGCTGGTGGGCGGGTTCCTGCGCATGGCCCCCGACGTGGCCATCGTGGGCGAGGTCCGTGACCGCGAGGCGCTGCCCCTGCTGCTCACGCTGTCGTCGGGGGTGACGGGCTACACCACCATCCACGCCGGCTCGGCCCGCCAGGCGCTGACCCGGCTGCGGTTCGTGTGCCAGCTGTCCGACAGCTCGGGCGGCCTGCCGCTGGCGGCGCTCAACGCCCTGGTGAGCGAGAGCATCGACGTGGTGGTCCACTGCGCCCGCACGGCCCGGGGCCCGCAGGTCACCGAGGTGGCGCTGGTGGAGGACCTGGCCGGCGGGGCCGAGGCGACCCACTTCACGCTGACCGAGGTGTTCCGGCGGGCGGGGGCCGACCAGCCGCTGGCCTGGACCGGCGACGTGCCCGCCCGGGCGGTGCGGGCGCTCGCCGACGCCGGCTACGACATCCGCCGCCTGCTCGACGTGCGGGAGCCGGCCCGGTGAGCGGTCTGCTGGTGGCGTCGGCCGCGGCGGCCGGTGTGTTCTACCTCTACACCGCGGTCGTGCTCGGTTGGCGGGGCTACGGGCTGGGTCCGGCGGCGGGCCTGCCTCGGGGGCGGGCTCGCCGGCGGGGCGGCGACTGGCTGGTGCAGGCGGGGTTGGCCGGGGTCGACCCCCGCGAGTTCGCGGCGGTGACCGCGGCGCTGGCGGCGGCCGGCGCGGCGGCCGGGTTCGTCGTCTTCGGCGGGCCACTGCCGGCGCTCGTGCTCGGCGGTTGTCTGGGGGCGGTGCCGCTGGCGTCG
>DASXRH010000498.1:0-6502 GCA_036506715.1 Acidimicrobiales bacterium | reverse complement strand
CGGCCGTGCAGAACGAGATCTACCGCCAGATCGAGGCCAACGAGAACCGCAAGTTCGACCGGGTGGGCATGTCGGTCGCCGCGGGCACCGCCACCGCGGAACGCGGGAGCCACGACGGCTCCATACCCGACCAGATCCGCGAGCTCGACGAGCTGCGCAAGCAGGGCCTGGTCAGCGACGAGGAGTTCGCCCGCAAGAAACAGCAGCTCCTCGACCGCATGTGACCGCGCCGGGCCCGGCTCGCCGGGTCGTGAGCCTGGTGCCGTCGGTGACCGAGACGCTGCGGGCCTGGGGCGTGACCCCGGTGGCCTGCACCCGGTTCTGCGAGCAGCCCGACCTCGTGCACGTGGGCGGGACCAAGGACCCCGACGTGGCCGCCATCGCTGCGCTGGCCCCCGACCTGGTGGTCATGTGCGTCGAGGAGAACCGGCGGGAGGACGCCGCCGCCCTGGCCGAGGCCGGGGTCACCACCGCGGCGCTGACCATCGACACCGTGGCCGACGTGGCGCCGGCGCTGCGCATGCTGGCCGGGCTGGTGGGCGTCGACCCCGCCGCACCGGGGGTCGACCTCGACGCCCTGGCGGCCGCCACCGGGGGCCCGGCGCCCGAGGCCTGGCTGCGGGCCTTCGTGCCGATCTGGAAGCGGCCGTGGATGACGCTGGCCGGCGGCACCTACGGCTCGTCGGTGCTGGCGGCACTGGGGGTGGCCAACGTGTTCGCCGACGCCGGCGAGCGCTACCCGGCGGTGACCCTCGACGAGGCCCGCGACCGCCGGCCCGACGTGGTGCTCGCCCCCAGCGAGCCCTATCCGTTCGCCGAGCGCCACGTGCCGCTGCTCGACGGCGTGGCCCCGGTGGTGCTGGTCGACGGCCAGGACCTGTTCTGGTGGGGCGCCCGCACCCCGGCCGCCCTCGACCGGCTGCGGGCCCGGCTGGCCGCCCTCTGACCCGCCCTCCGACCCGGTCCCGGTGCGTCCCGGCCTCTCAGGCCGTGGTCGACGAGGTCAGCGCCGCCCCCGGCGCCGGCCGGCCCCGCCACACCACCGGCCCGCCGATGCGGGTCTTGGGCCGGCACAGGGCCACCACGCATCCGCCGAAGCCGGCCCCGGTCACCCGGGCGCCGTAGACCCCGGGCACGCCCCGCACGGCGGCCACGATCTGGTCGAGCACGGGCGTCGACACCTCGAAGTCGTCGCGCAGGCTGGCGTGGCTGGCCACCAGCAGCTCGCCGGCGTAGGCCAGCTGGTCGGCGGCCAGCGCCGCGGCCAGGGCGTCGACCCGGTGGTTCTCGGTGGTGACGTGGCGGGCCCGCCGCCGCAGCACCGGGTCCTCGATGCCCTCGACGTCGACCGGCGAGGCGTCGCGCAGCCGGCCCACCAGCTTCTCGGCCTCCTCGCACTGGGCCCGGCGCTCGGCGTAGGCCGACCCCTCCAGCTCGCGGTGCTGGCCGGAGTGGATGACGACGATCTCGGCGTCCTCGGGGAACGGGACCTGCTCGACGGTCAACCGGTCGCAGTCGATGCGCAGCACCGACCCCTCGGTGGCGGCCAGCGACACCAGCTGGTCCATGATGCCCACCGGCACCCCGACGGCCCGCTGCTCGGCCCGCTGCAGGCCTTTGGCCAGGCCCACCGGGTCGCTCAGGTCGGCGCCCAGGGCGCAGGCCACCGCCACCTCGAGGGCGGCCGACGAGGCCAGCCCGCTGCCCGCCGGCAGCGTCGAGTGGACCATGCCCACCAGCCCGTCGGCCGGCTGCACCTCGTCGACCACCGCGGCCACGTAGCGGGCCCATGGCGGCTCGACGTCGGCGGGGTCGGCCGCGCCGGCCAGCGGGATCTCGGCCACCCCCTCGAACCGGTCGGAGCCGAGCATCACCCAGTTGCCCCCCCGGTCGCCGGTGATCTCGGTGCCGAGCCCGATGGCCATCGGCAGCACCAGGCCGCCCATGTAGTCGGTGTGGTCGCCGACCAGGTTGACCCGGCCGGGCGCCCAGGCACGCAGTCCCATTCACGCTCCTCGCAGTGCGGCCGCCGCGTCCTCGGGGACGACGGGGTTGACGAACTCGCCGCTCCCCAACTCGGCGGCGGCCACGTAGCGTTGCACGCCCGGCGACCGCATGGGCGAGACGACGTGCACGTGGACGTGCGCCTCGGGCCAGGGGCCACCGTCGGTGGGGCGCTGGTGGATCCACAGCATGTAGGGGAGCGGCGCCGCGAACAGCCGGTCGATCCGGCCCAGCACGTCGACCAGCAGCCCGGCCAGCCCGTCGCGTTGGGGGCCGTCGAGGGCGGGGAGGTCGGGCCGGTGGACGTCGGGGGCCAGCACCATCCCGTAGGGGTAGGCGCTGGCCTCGGGGACCCAGGCCCGCCAACCGGTGGACTCCGCCACCACCAGCGTCGGGTCGGGGGCCGCGCACAGAACGCAGTCACCCCGGGCCGCGCGCCGCAGCTCGCCCAACGGCGCCGCGGGCACGTGGTCGTAGGCGTAGATCTGGCCATGGGGGTGGGCGATGGTGGCCCCCACCTCCTCGCCCCGGTTCTCGAAGGCGAGCACGTAGGCGACGTCGGGCCGGGCGCCGAGGGCATCGGTGCGCTCGGCCCACAGGTCGACCACCCGGCGGGCGCCGTCGGTGCCGAGGTCGGCGAAGGTCAGGTCGTGCTCGGGGGTGTAGAGCACCACCTCGCAGCGGTCGTCGGGGAACGACGGCCAGCGGTTGGCGAAGGCCCGCACCTCGTAGGGCTCAGGGGCCTCGGTGCCGCCGACGCAGAACGGGCAGGCGGCCGAGGGTCGGTTGGGCCGGTGCTGGCGGCTGCCCGCCACCACCACGGTGGCGCCGGAGAGGTCGTCGGTGCGGTCGTCGGACATGGTCATCGGCTCTTCGTCGGCGGGCGGTGCGGTCGGATCACCCCAGGCTGGCGACGGCCCGCGCGGCCCGGGCGAGGGCGTCCGGGTTCCACGGGGCCCGCAGCGCCACCATCACGTCGTCGGCGCCGGCCGCAACGTAGCGGCCCAGCACGTCGGCCGTGTGCGCGGCGCTGGTGCCCACCACGGCGCCGGGCCGCACGGCGTCGGCCCGCGGGCCGAACTGGCGGGCCAGCGACGCCTCGTCGTCGCACACCACCACGTTGACCCCGAGGCGGACGGTGGCCGGGTCGCGACCCACCGCCGCGCAGTGGTCGGCCAGCACCTCCCGCTTGCGGGCCAGGGCCTCGGGGGCCAGGAACGGCAGGTTCCAGCCGTCGCCGTGGCGGGCCACGATGCGGGCGGTGCGGGACTCGCCGGCGCCCCCGATCCAGATGGGCAGTCGGGCCTGGACCGGGCGGGGCTCGCAGCGAGCGCCGTCCAGCGTGACGTGGGCGCCGGCCACGGTCGCCACGCCGTCGTGGAGCAGGGCCCGCACCGCCCCGGCCACCTCGTCCAGCAGGTCGAGCCGGGCGCCGGCCGCCGGGTAGGGGTACCCGAAGGCCCGGTACTCGGCCTCGGCCCAGCCGGCCCCGAGGCCGATCTCGGCCCGGCCGCCGGACAGGTGGTCGATGGTGGCGGCCGCCTTGGCCAGCACGCCGGGGTGGCGGTACCCGGCGCAGTAGACGAGGCAGCCGCAGCGCACGGTGGTGGTCGTGCAGGCCAGCGCGGCGTGGAGGGCGACGGCCTCGTGGCACTCGCAGGTGGCGAGGTCGGAGGAGTACAGGTGGTCCCACACCGCCACCGACGCGAACCCGGCGGCCTCGGCCGCCCGCCACAGGTCGGTCATCTCGGCCACCGTGGTGTTCTGCGCCCCGACGTGCACCCCGAACCTGGTCATCCGGTCACCCTAGAGACCGGGGCGGGCTTGACCGGCCGGTCAATCCGCAACACGATGGCCGCCATGCCGACCGCTGCCGCCAACGGGATCGAGATCTGCTACGACACGATCGGCGATCCCGCCGACCCGACGCTGCTGCTGGTCAACGGGCTGGGCAGCCAGCTGCTGTCGTGGGACCCCGAGTTCTGCGCCGCCCTGGCAGACCGGGGCTTCCACGTCGTCCGCTACGACAACCGCGACGTCGGGCTGTCGACCCACGTCGACGCCCGGGTCGACGTCCTGGGCGTGATGCGCGCCCGGGCCGCCGGCGAGGCGCTGCCTCCGGTGCCCTACACCCTGTCCGACATGGCGGCCGACGCCGTGGGCCTGCTCGACCACCTGGGCGTCGACCGGGCCCACGTGCTCGGCGCCTCCATGGGCGGGATGATCGCCCAGACCATCGCCATCGAGCAGCCCGACCGGGTCATCACGCTGACGTCGATCATGTCGACCACCGGCGACCCCGACGTCGGCACTCCCACGGGCGAAGCGTTGACCGCCCTGCTGGCGCCGCCGGCCCAGACCCGCGAGGAGTACCAGGAGTCGCTGGTCGCCCACGCCGCCGTGTGGGGCAGCCCGGGGCTGTACGACACCGACCGGCTGCGCGCCCTGGGCGGCGCCGCCTGGGACCGCGACCACGACGTCTTCGGCGTCGGGCGCCAGATGGCCGCCATCAGCGCATCGGGCAGCCGCTCCGCGGCGCTGGCCGGCCTGGCCGTCCCCACCCTCGTCATCCACGGCACGGCCGACACGCTGGTGCAGCCGTCGGGCGGCGAGCGCACCGCCGAAGTGATCCCGGGGGCCACCTTGCTGATGATCGAGGGCATGGGCCACGACCTGGCGCCGCCGCTGTGGCCCCAGATCATCGAGGCCGTCACCGCCCACGCTGCCGCCAACGTCTGACCCTGTCACCCCGAGACCACAGGAGCACGCCGCCCATGGGACCCCTGGCCGGAATCACCGTCGTCGAGATCGCCGGCATCGGCCCCGGCCCGTTCTGCGGGATGATGCTCGCCGACCTCGGCGCCGACGTCATCCGGGTCGACCGGGCCGGGTCGGTCCAGGGCGGCGACCCCGAGCGGCCCCCCGCCGACCTGCTCGCCCGGGGCCGGCGGTCGGTCGGCGTCGACCTCAAGAGCCCCGACGGGGTCGAGGTGGTGCTCAGCCTGGTGGAGCGGGCGGACGTCCTGTTCGAGGGGTTCCGGCCCGGGGTGGCCGAGCGCCTGGGCATCGGGCCCGACGAGTGCCTGGCCCGCAACCCCCGGCTCGTCTATGGGCGGATGACCGGCTGGGGCCAGGACGGGCCCTACGCCTCCACCGCCGGCCACGACATCAACTACATCGCCCTGGCCGGCGCGCTCGACCCCATCGGTCGCCGGGGCGAGGCGCCGGTCCCGCCGCTCAACCTGGTGGGCGACTTCGGCGGCGGCGGGCTGCTGCTGGCCTTCGGCCTGCTGGCCGGCCTGCTCGAGGCCAAGGCGTCGGGCCGGGGTCAGGTCATCGACGCCGCCATGGTCGACGGGGCCGCCGCCCTCATGACCATGACCCACTCGCTCCGGGCCATGGGCATCTGGAACGACGAGCGGGGCACCAACATGCTCGACACCGGTGCCCACTTCTACGACGTGTACGAGACGGCTGACGGCAGGTACGTGTCGATCGGGTCGATCGAGCCCCAGTTCTACGCCGAGCTGCTGCGGCTCACCGGGCTCGAGGGCGAGGAGCTGCCGTTCCAGCACGACCGGGCCAAGTGGCCGGAGATGAAGGAGCGGCTGGCCGCCATCTTCCGCACCAGGACCCGCGACGAGTGGTGCGCGCTGATGGAGGGCACCGACGTGTGCTTCGCCCCGGTGCTGGCCATCCCCGAGGCGGTCGAGCATCCTCACAACGTGGCCCGGGGCACGTTCGTCGAGGTGGCCGGCATCCCCCAGCCGGGGCCCGCGCCCCGCTTCAGCCGCACCGGCGCCGAGATCTCGTCGCCGCCCGCCCACCCCGGCCAGCACACCGACGAGGTCCTGGCCGAGGCCGGTTTCGACGCCGACCGCATCGCCAAGCTGCGCGAGGCCGGCGCGGTCGCCTAGAGGCTGCGCCGACAGGCGTCGCCGTGGCCCGAGCGGCCCGCTGCGGAGCAGCCAGAGCGGGAAGCACGGCGACGGTTCGCCACACCGACGAGGCCCAGCCGCGCAGGTTGCAACCCGATCCGCGGGGATTGCTGGTAGATACGGGGGCGATGGCCACGATCGTCGCCCTCCACGCCCACCCCGACGACGAGTGCATCACCCAGGGCGGCACGCTGGCCAAGCTGGCCGACGCGGGCCACCGGGTGGTGCTCGTCTACGCCACCACCGGCGAGCTGGGCGAGGTGCCCGAGGGCCTGCTGGCGGACGGCGAGTCGCTGGTCGAGCGGCGCATCGCCGAGACCGAGCGGTCGGCCGCCGCCCTCGGCGCCGCCCGGCTGGTGTGGCTCGGTTACCACGACTCGGGCATGGAGGGCATGCCCGAGAACGACGACCCCCGCTCGTTCTGGCAGGCCGACGTCGACGAGGCGGCCGGCCGGGTGGCCGCCGTCCTGTCCGAGGAGGGGGCCGAGGCCGCCATCATCTACGACGAGCAGGGCAACTACGGCCACCCCGACCACGTCCAGGTCCACCGGGTGGGCGTG
>DASXRH010000497.1:0-7287 GCA_036506715.1 Acidimicrobiales bacterium | reverse complement strand
GGCCACGGTCGTCGCCGGCTTCCGCGACGAGTACTACGGCCTGGTCGGCGCCGTGCGCGAGCACGACGCGGCGGACGACCCCGCCGCCGTCGGGCCCCTGGTGACCAGCGGCGCGCTGGGCTGGGCCACCTCGACGTGGGGCGACACCGCGGTGCGGTTCGCCAAGCGGGCCTGGCGGCGGCCCGTCGTCGACCTGAACCGGGTGACGGCCGCCGGCCCCCCCGCCGCCCGCCGCTGGATCGGGCGAACGCGCGGTCCCAAGCTGGTGGTGGCCACCCAGACGCGGGTGGTCGAGGCCGCGGTCGACGCCGCCGGGACCTGGGTGCCGTCGGTGCCGGCGCTGGCCGTCGTCCCCCACGACCCCGCCGACCTGTGGCGCCTGGGCGCCGCCGTCCTGGCGCCCGCGGCCACGGCCTGGCTGACCCGGCGGGCGGCCGGGACCGGCCTCGACCACCGCATCCTGCGGGTGGCCGGACCCGGCCTTGCCGCCCTGCCCCTGCCGGCGGCCGACACCGGGGCCTGGGAGGCCGCCGCCGACCACCTCCGCCGCCTGGCGGGCGGCGAGGCGGGCGCCGACGACCAGGCCGACCTCGACGCCTACCTGGCCGCCGCCGGCGCCGCCTACGGCGTGCCCGGCACCGTGGCCGCGTGGTGGTGCGCCCAGCGTGCCGGCCGCGCCGCGGAACCGGTTGGCCTTCCGGCCACCCCCGCGGGCTAGCCTGAGCGCCGACATCAGGAGCGGCCCGTCCCCCGGGGCGGGCCCGGCAACCTGGTCCGGACAGCCAAGGTGCCATCCCGGTCCGCCGGGGATGCGGCTCCACGTGGAGCAACCAAGTGTCCGTGCTCCCTCCGGGAGCGCACCACGGCCGTCCGGGTCCGGTTGCCCATCCCCAGGCAGAGGCGCCGATGGCCCGATCCCTACACTCGACCCGTGCAGCAGGACTCCGTGCTGCCGCCCGGCGCGCGGCGTGCACGCCCCGGCCGATGACCGGCGACACGGGCGACCTCGGCTTCCGCCGGGCCCACCCCAGCGCGCTGCCCGCCACCGGCGCGTGGCTGCCGGGCGACCCGGTGGGCCGGCGCCGGTTCGTCGACGTCCCGGCCGGGCGCCCGTTCGCGCTGGAGGGCGGCGGCCTGCTCCGGGGGGTGGCGGTCGCCTACGAGACCTGGGGCACCCTGGCCCCCGACGCCGGCAACGCCGTACTCGTCTGCCACGCCCTGACCGGCGACAGCCACGCCGCCGGCGGCATGGTCGCCGGCCACCCCGCCCCGGGCTGGTGGGACGGGGTCATCGGTCCGGGCCGGGCGCTCGACACCGACCGCTGGTTCGTCGTGTGCGTCAACGTCCTCGGCGGCTGTCAGGGCTCGACGGGGCCGGCGTCGCCCCACCCCGACGACGGCCGGCCGTGGGCGTCGCGGTTCCCGGTGGTGTCGGTCCGCGACATGGTGCGCACCCAGGCGGCGGTGGCCGACGCCCTCGGCATCGACCGGTGGGCGGCGGTGGTCGGCGGGTCGATGGGGGGCATGCAGGTGCTCGAGTGGGGGGTGATGTATCCCGAGCGGGCCCGGGCGCTGGTGCCGATCGCCACCGCGGCGGCGGCCAGCGCCGGCCAGATCGGCTGGTGGAGCAGCGGCCGCCGGGCCATCCGCATGGACCCCCGGTGGCGGGGCGGCGAGTACTACGAGGCCGCGCCCGGCGACGGTCCCCACGAGGGCCTGGCGACCGCCCGGATGATGTCGATGATGACCTTCCGCAGCGACGACGTGTTCTCGGCCCGCTTCGGCCGCGAGGTCGTCGAGCCGATCGAGGGGTTCACGCTGTGGCAGCGGTTCGAGGTCGAGCGCTACCTCGAGTACCAGGGCGACAAGCTGGTCAGGCGGTTCGACGCCAACAGCTACCTGCTGTTGACCAAGGCCATGGACCTCCACGACGTCGGACGGGGGCGGGGCGGCATGCCGGCGGCCTTCGCCCGGCTGCGGTCGCCGCTGACCTCGGTGGGCGTGCGCAGCGACATCCTCTACCCGCCCCACCAGTCGCGTGAGATCGTCGACCTGGCCCTGGCGGCCGGCGTGCCGGCGCGCTACGTCGAGATCGACAGCCCGCACGGCCACGACGCCTTCCTCATCGAGTTCGACCAGGTGGCCGCAGTGCTGGCGGACGTGATGGCGACCGTGGAGGGCGGCGATGGCTGACGACGGCGAGCGGATCGACACGACGGCCATCCGGGCCGGCCGCTCGTGGAGCGGCGACTCGCTGGCGCCGGTGCTGTTCCCGTCGACGACCTACGAGGTGGCGTCGGTCGAGGACCACCGGCGCATGGCGGGCACGCCCCGCACCGCCCACTTCTACTCGCGCTTCGGCAGCCCGTCGGTGCAGGAGTTCGAGCAGGCGGTGGCGGCGCTGGAGGGCGCCGAGGCGGCGCTGGCCTCGGCGTCGGGCATGGCCGCCATCACCGGCCTGCTGTTCGGCCTGTGCTCGACCGGCGACCACGTCGTGGTGCAGCGCCAGCTGTTCTCGGTGACCTCGACGCTGTTCACCGCCCACTGCCCCCGGTTCGGCATCGACGTGACGTTCGTGGACGGCACCGAGACGGCCGAGTTCGCCGAGGCGGTCCGGCCCGGCCGCACCCAGCTGGTGTTCGTGGAGACGCCGGCCAACCCGGCGCTGTCGATCACCGACATCGCGGCGGTGGCGGCCATTCCCGGCCCGTTCACGGTGGTCGACTCGACGTTCGCCACCCCGGTCCTCCAGCGGCCGCTGGCGCTCGGGGCCGATCTCGTGGTCCACGCCGCCACCAAGGGCCTGGCCGGCCACAACGACGCGCTGCTGGGCGTGGTGGCGGGAAGCCGCGAGCTGATCGACGCGATCTGGGGTTGGCACGTGGTCCAGGGCGGGCAGGCGTCACCGTTCGACGCCTGGAACGGGCTGCGGGGCATCCGCACCGTGGCGGTGCGGGTCGAGCGCCAGTGCGCGACCGCCGCCGCCCTGGCCGGACACCTGGCCGCCCATCCGGCGGTGGCGGCGGTCAGCTACCCGGGCCTGGCCTCGCACCCCCAGCACGACCTGGCGATGCGACAGATGTCGGCCGGGGGGACGCTGCTGGCGGTGGAGCTGGCGGGCGGCTTCGAGGCCGCCCGGCGGTTCTGCGAGGCGACCGAGGTGGCCCGCATCGCCCTGTCACTCGGCGGTCCCGAGACGCTGGTGACCCACCCGGCCACGATCGTGGCCCACCTGCCACCGGCCGAGCGGGCCGAGCTGGGCATCTCGGACGGCCTGGTGCGGGTGTCGGTCGGCCTCGAGCACGTCGACGACCTGCGGGCCGACCTCGACCGGGCGCTGGCCGTCGCGTCCGGGGTCGAGAGTGGTTGATGCCTCACCACGGTCGACCCCGGAACGGGCGTGCGGTCAGGACGGGGGCGGGGTCCAGACGCCGATGAGGTTGCCGGCCGGGTCGGTGACCTGGGCATAGGTGAGACCGTCGGGCGTCGACGACGGCGCGACGACGGTCTTGCCCCCGGCCGCCTCGACGGCGGCGGTGACGGCGGCCACCTCGGGCACCTGGACGCACGGGATGGCGTACGTGCGGGGCGTGCCGGCCGGCAGCTCGGTCGACGTGTCCTGGATGCCGCCCTGCAGCGGGTGGCCGGCGCCGGTGGTGATGACCGTGTACGGGCCCTCGGGGGCGAAGGTCCAGCCGAACACCTCGCCGTAGAAGGCCCGGGCGGCCGCCGGGTCGTCGGTGCCGATCTCGAACCAGGCCACGGGGAAGCCGGCGGGGGATGCTGTGGTGTCGCTCATGCCGCCACCGTGCGCCGGACCGGCGACAACCCCCTGTCGGGAATTCCACGGATGTCATTCGGACAGGCGCAGCCGCCGCATCGTGTCGGGGATGCCCACCGTGGGGTCGATGTCGTGCTCGGGGGCGGGCTCGTCGGTCAGGCGGGCGCCGACCACCCGGTCGAGCCGGAACGAGCGGATGCCGTCGCGCAGCCGGCAGTGGCCGACCAGGTACCACGACTCGGCCAAGCCGACGAGCGCCACCGGCTCGACCGCCCGCCGGGTGGCCTCGCCGTGGCGGTCGGTGTAGTCGATCTCGACCACCCGGGCGGCGACCAGCGCCTGCTCCAGCGTGCGGGCCGCCGGCGGCCGGGCCGGCTCGTCGCGGGCCGCGAGGTGGATCCGACCGGTCAGGCGCTCGGCCGCCTCGGCCTCCGTGGGAGGCATCGCGGCCACCACCTTGCGCAGGGCCGACCGCAGGGCGTCGGTCAGCGGCGACCCGTCCGGCCGGGCCAGGGCGATGGCCAGCGCCGCCGCCTCGTCGGAGGTGAAGTTGACCGGGGGCAGCGTGTGGCGGGCGTCGATGGCGTAGCCGCCGCCCGGCCCGGGCGTGGCGTACAGCGGGACCCCGGCCTGGCCGAGGGCGTCGAGGTCCCGCTGGATCGTGCGCACGCTGACCTCGAACCGCTCGGCCAGCTGCGGCGCCGTGCGGGGCCGGGGGGCGACCGCCCGCAGCTCCTCCACGAGCGCGTAGAGCCGGTCGGTGCGGTTCACACCCGCGAGCTTGCCCCCTCCGCACGGCGGGGTGGTGGTCAGATCCTGCGGTAGCGGGCCTCGACCAGGCAGTAGACCGCGTAGGCGATGAGGCCGGCCGCCACCAGGCCGAGCAGCCAGGGCCCGTAGGGCTGCTGGACCAGCTTGGCGAGGGCGCCGTCGATGCCCACGGCCTCGTTGGGGTCGTACTCGATGGCGGCCTTGGCCAGGAACACGCCGACCAGGCCGAACACCGCCCCCCGGGCCACGTGGCCGGCCACGCCCGTGGCCATGGCCCACGGGCGGACGGCGTCGTGCATCCTGTGCTCGTCGAGGCGCTCGCGGAACTTCTGGGTGGCACCCCGGTAGACGTTGTAGAGCCCGGCGCCGATGAAGCCGAGGGCCACCGCCAGCACGATCCAGCGGCCGGCGGGCCAGTCGAGCACCCGGGCCGTCTCCGTCTTCTCGTCGCCGCTGCCGGCCGACCGGCTCGACCGCACCAGCTGGACGGCGATCCACGCCGAGGCCAGGTAGAGGGCGCCCGAGCCGATGGCCTTCGCCCGCGTCGCCCAGCCCTTGGCGTCGGTGCCCTCGCCCGACCGGTCGAACAGGCCGTCACAGAGGCGCCACACCGCGTAGCCGGCGAAGCCCACGGCGAGCGCCACCAGCGCCGCCTTGCCCCACGACTCGGTGGCGAGCTGGCGGAGGACGCCCTGGCGGTCGGCGGTCTCGCCGCCTTGGCCGAGGGGGATCTGGATGGCCAGGATGCCGATCACCGCGTAGCTGACGCCTTTGGCCACCAGCCCGATCCGCCCGGCCCGCTCGACCCAGTCACCGTGCGCAGCGCTGCGGCCGGCCCGCCGCAGCCGGGGTGCCGTCGCCGTCGACATGGCATGTCCCTCCTGGTCACGGCGCCCGTCCGGGCGCCTCGATCGAGGCCAGGGGTACCCGGCACGGCGGGCCGGCAGTCGGCCCGTAGCCTGCCGGCCGTGCCCGAGATGCTCGAGGTCGAGACCTACCGCCGCCAGGCCGAGGCGGTGGTCGGCCGCACGATCGCCGCGGCCGACGCCTCGGACGCGTGGTACGTCAAGCGGGGCGAGCCGGCCGAGGTCGAGGCGGCGGTGGCCGGGCGCACCGTGGTCGGCGTCCGCCGGCGGGGCAAGCTGCTCGTCCTCGACCTCGACGACGGCGCCCGGCTCGGGCTGCGGTTCGGGATGACCGGCCGGCTGGTCGTCGACGGCGCCGCCGCCATCGGTTCGCTGGAGTACTCGAGCGACCGCGACGACCCGGCCTGGGACCGGTTCGGCCTGAGCTTCACCGACGGCACCGAGCTGCGGGTACGGGACCCCCGGCGACTGGGCGGGGTGGTGCTCGACCCCGACGAGGACGGCCTCGGACCCGACGCGCTGACGGTCACCCCCGACGAGTTGGCGGCCGCCCTCGGCGCCAGCACCGCCCCGCTCAAGGCCCGGCTGATGGACCAGGCCCGGCTGGCGGGGATCGGCAACCTGCTGGCCGACGAGATCCTGTGGCGGGCGGGCCTCGACCCCGCCCGGCCGGCGGGCGGCCTGGCGCCCGGCGAGCGGGCCGCCCTGCACGCGGCGATCCACGAGGTGCTGGTCGACCTGGACGCCCGGGGCGGCAGCCACACCGGCGACCTGCGCCAGGCGGCGGCGCTCGACGGGCTGTGCCCGCGGGACGGCACGCCGCTGGTGCGGCGCACGATCGGGGGCCGCACCACGCTCAGCTGCCCCACTCATCAACGATGAGCAGCGCCGGTGCCGCGCGGCTTCACGCGCGGTTCACGCGGGGGCGGCCCGGGTCCTACAGTCGTCCGCGGCGCGGCGGGTACTCTCATTCACGGCTGGGGGCCGACAAGGTGGAGTGGATGGTCGACGGCAGACGAACAGGGACGCGGCGGCTGGCGGTCGCGCGGGCTGCGCTCGGCGTGGTCGTCGCGCTGCTGGTGCTCGCCACGTGCGGGGCGGCGTTCGGCTCGTCGGTGGAGGCCCAGGAGCCACCGACGACCACCGAGCCGCCCCCGACGACCGTGCCCGAGACGACCACCACCGAGGCGCCGCCCCCGACCGAGCCGTCGACCACCGAGCCACCGGCGACCCAACCCTCGCCGCAGACCACGGCCCGGCGCTCGACCACGACCACCACCGACCCCAACGCCGACGAGCAGGCCGGGGCGGCCACCCCGGACGCCCCCCTGACCCAGACGTTCACCACCAACGCCAACCTGCTGGTCCCCGGCAACGGCACCTCGGGGGCGCAGGAGCCGACCACCACCACGACGGCGCCCGCCCAGGCCAAGGCCGAGGCCGACGGCACCAGCCGGATGATCTGGATGATCATCGCCGCGCTGGCGGCGGTCGCCGTGCTGGTGGCCCTGCTGACCTGGCGCTACTGGCTGCTCACCCGGCCCAACCTCCACCTCGACGACCCCGACGACGGCGGCGACTACGGGCCGACCGGCGGGTATGGCGCCCGGGGCGGCGCGGTTCCCACGGCCAGCGCCGCCGGCGGCACCGTCCCGGCGCCGCGCGGCGGCGGGCGGCAGGGCAAGCCCCGGCGCGCCCCGGCCGAGCCCGACGACCGCCGCCGGCGCCGGTCCGGGGGCGGCGACCCGTTCTGGGACGACCCGGGCGGCCTGCCACCCGGCCCCGGTGCATCCGGCCGCTCGTTCGCCGCCCCGGGCGTGACGCCGCCTCCCGGTTCGAGCGCCGGTCGGCCCCCGGGCGGTTCCGGCA
>DASXRH010000496.1:0-2640 GCA_036506715.1 Acidimicrobiales bacterium | reverse complement strand
CAGCCCGGCCTGGTCGCCGGCCAGCCCGGCCTGGAACCCGGCCACGCCGGCGGCCACCCCCGCCGACGCCAGCACCGCCCGGCGGCGCGACAGCCCGGTCACCGGTGGCGCCGGCAGCTCGCGTATGGCCCGGATGACGTTCAGGCGGGCGATGCGCACGCTGGTGCCCCACACGGTGAGCAGGGCGATGGCCAGCCCGATCAGGGCCCCGGCCGCCAGGCTGGCCGGGCGGGCCGAGAACACCAGCGAGAAGCCGTCGTCGTGGGCCAGCACGCCCCGGGTGGCCGTGACCACCGCCAGGCCGACCCCGACGCCCAGCAGGGCACCGAGGCCGGCGGCGGCCAGCGAGTAGAGACCGCCCTCGAGGCCGAACAGGCGCACCAGGTGGCTGCGCTTGAGCCCGATGGCCCGCAGCGTGCCCAGCTCGGCGGTGCGCTCCTCGGCCAACATCACGAACAGGTTGACCAGCAGCAGCACGCCCACCAGGGCGCTGAACGTGCCGACCGTCGAGAACAGCGACCGCATCGACGCCCCGGCCTCGGCCGCGCTGTCGAGCACGTCCTCCTTGGCGGTGGTGACGGCCACGCCGGGCACGCCGGCGAGCCGCTCGTCCAGCGCCCGGGACACCGCGTGGGTGCGGTCGGCGCCGTCGTACACGCCGCCCTCGTTGGACACCAGCACGGCGCCGAGGGGCGGCTCGACCCCCGCGGGCGCGGCGGCGGCCAGCGCCGACAGGGTGCCCGGGGCCACGAACAGCCCGGTGGCGCCCGCCAGGCCCTCGTGGGGCACGACCGTGCGGACGCGCAGCGACCGCTCCTGCCCGTAGGCGTGGACCTCGATCGTGTCGCCGGCGCTCAGCCGCAGGTCGTCAGCCAGCTGGGCGGCGACGACCGCCTCGTCGCCCCGGGGCGTGGGACCGGCGTCGGCGAGCCCGGTGACCGCGGGCTCGCCGCCGAAGCCCCGGGCGGCGTCGAAGTCGATCTCGGCCATCCGCACCCGGGGCTCGGCCTCGGGCCCGGCGGCGTGGGGAGCGACCACGGAGACGGGGACGATGACGGCCGGCAGCACGCCGTCGCTGCCCGGCAGGGTCGGGCCGTCGACGGCGGTCACGACCTGGTCGAGGCGCCCGACGTCCTGGACCGTGACCTCCTCGTCGATGGGGCCCAGCTCGGTGCGGGCGATGTCCCGGACCGAGGCGTCGAAGGTGTCACCCACCACGAAGGCCGAGGTGATGATGGCCGTGCCCAGGGCGGCGCCTGCCACCACCAGCGCCGCCTCGGCCGGCCGCCGCACGATGTTGCGGACCGCCAGCCGGCCGAAGCCGCGGCGGCGCACCAGGTCCCAGGCCATGACGCCGACGAGGGCGGCGAACAGCGCCAGCACGGGGAGGAGGACGATCATCGCCCGGCCCCCACCGCCGCCGGGCCCAAGGCGCCGGCGGTCGCGGCCCGGGGGTCTCCGTCGGCCACGACACGACCGTCGCGCACCTCGACCAGCCGGGTGCCCGAGGTGCCGATGGCCCGGTCGTGGGTGACGAGCACCAGGGTCTGCCCGCCGGCGTGGGCCTCGTGCAGCAGCTCGAGCACGGCGGCGGCCGTGTGGCTGTCGAGGTTGCCGGTGGGCTCGTCGGCCCACACGATGGCCGGCGCGGTGACCAGCGCCCGGGCGATCGCCACCCGCTGCTGCTCGCCGCCCGACAGCTCGGCGGGCCGGTGCCGCACCCGGGGTCCGAGGCCGACCCGGGCCAGCATCGCCTCGGCCCGCTGCCGGGCCTCCCGGGGCCGGGCGCCCACGACCAGCAGCGGCAGCTCGACGTTCTCGGCGGCGGACAGGACGGGCACGAGGTTGAAGGCCTGGAACACGAAGCCCATGCGGGCCGCCCGGTGGGCGGTGCGCCGGGCGTCCCGCAGCGCATGGATGTCGACGCCGTCGATCTCGACCCGGCCGCCGTCGATGTCGTCGAGGCCCGACAGGCAGTTGAGCAGCGTGGTCTTGCCGTTGCCGGAGGGGCCCATGACGCCGACGAGGTCGCCGGCGGCGATGTCGAGGTCGACGCCCCGGAGGGCCTCGACCTCCTCCGCGCCCGTCCGGTACACCTTGCGGACGCCGCGGGCCGACAGGATGGTGGTCATGGGACCGACCGTACGGACGGCCCTACGCCCGGCCTATCGGGGATGCCCCTGAGCCGCCTCAGGGGGGCTCGGGGTCAGCCGCTGAGGTCGACCCGCGGACATTGCCGGGGTGCGTTGACCGGGTTGCAGCGGGCCGGGGTGTCGCCCGGCAGGTCGACCGTGTAGCCGGTGTGGAAGGGGTCCTCGGGGAACACGTAATCGGTGGACACGTACTGGGCCCCGGAGGCGAACGCCGCGTCCCGCATGGACGTGTCGCCGGTGCGGGCCTGGACGGTGTCGGCGTCGGCCCGGGTGCGGACGATGAACCCGGTGCTCACCAGGTCCCGGATGCGGTCGCCGTCGCCCAGCGGGTCGTTGACCACCATGACGGCGGCGTCGGGGTCGGTCTCGGGCACGTCAACGAAGATCTCGCGGTCGGCCAGGTCGGGCAGCTGGGCCCGGTAGGCGTCCCGCTTGGCGCCGTGGTCGTCGAGCATGAACATCACCTGCCCCCGCACCTGGTCGAGCC
>DASXRH010000495.1:0-2266 GCA_036506715.1 Acidimicrobiales bacterium | reverse complement strand
CCACCAGCGCCCGCTTCGGCGGCACCGGCGGCCTGTCGTTCGTGGGCGGGCCCGACGGCGAGCTCTATGCGGTGCTCCACGCCTACCGGGGCGAG
Organism: Acidimicrobiales bacterium; assembly: GCA_036506715.1. Taxonomy (GTDB): domain Bacteria; phylum Actinomycetota; class Acidimicrobiia; order Acidimicrobiales; family VFJN01; genus ZC4RG19. The sequence continues at coordinate 2,171 of DASXRH010000495.1, read as the reverse complement.
CCCGGCGACGGCGCCAACGGCGACCGGGTCGGCTGGGCCTACCGGGTCGCCGCCACCCCCGACGGCTACCGGCTGACGGAGTTCTGACCCGGGGCTGGTGTCGTCGACGCCAACGTGACTGTCCGGCCCGGGCTTGTGTACGTTCGCTCGAGCGTTTGCTCCCGCAAGGGACACCTGCCGGACTCGAGGGGGTCGCCATGCGTCGTCGCCGTGTGTTGGTCGGAGCAGCTGTGGCGGTGCTGCTGGTGTTGGTGGCCGCCGGCTGCGACCCGCTGCTGACGCCCGACGGCCCGGCGCCGCTGCGCTACCGCGACGACGTCTTCGCCACGGTCACCCGAACCAGCAACATCACCTACGGCACCGCGGTCGACCAGACCGGGGCCACGGTGACGCTCCAGCTGGACATGTACCAGCCGGCCGGCGACGCGGCGGCGGCCCGCCCGGCCGTCGTCTGGGTCCACGGCGGCAGCTTCGCCGGCGGCTCGAAGGAGTCGCCCGAGCTGGTGGAGGAGGCCAATTACCTCGCCCGCAAGGGCTACGTGAACGTCTCGATCAACTACCGCCTGGTCTCCGGCGGCTGCACCGGCGGTGCCGATATCAACAAGTGCGTGACCGCCATCGGCCAGGCCCGGGAGGACGCCCAGACGGCGGTGCGCTTCCTGCGCGAGCAGGCGGCCACCTACAGGATCGACCCCAACCGCATCGCCATCGGCGGCTCGTCGGCCGGGGCGATCACCGCGCTCAACGTCGCCTACTCGCCCGAGAACCCGGGCCCGGGCGACCACCAGGGCTTCTCGTCCGCGGTGCAGGCCGCGCAGTCGCTCTCGGGCGCCCAGCTGGCCAGCGGGCCCATCGACGCCGGCGACGCCCCCGCCCTGCTGTTCCACGGCACCGCCGACAGCCTGGTCCCCTACTCGTGGGCGCAGGCCACGGTCCAGCAGGCGACCGACGCCGGCCTGCTGGCCGTGCTGGTGACCTGGGAGGGCGCCGGCCACGTGCCCTACACCCAGCACCGCACCGAGATCCTCGAGGACACCCGCAACTTCTTCTACTGGCAGCTCGACGTGATGAACGCCGCCCAGTAGGCGGCGTCCTTCAGCGGATCAGCGCAGAAGCACCCCCGGGAGGCGGTCGAGCACCACCTGCTCGCCGTCGATCCGGATGGGCACGCCGTTGACCAGCGTGTGGGTGACGCCGGTGGGGGCGTCGGCGGTGAGGCGCTCGCCGTCGGCCGGGAAGTCCCACACCCGGCGCAGCGGGCCCGGGCCGATGGTGGCGGCGTCGAAGACGACCAGGTCGGCGGCCTTGCCCTCGGCCACCACGCCCCGGTCGTCGAGGCCGTAGACGCCGGCGGGCTCGGCGGTCAGCTTGTGGATGGCCCGCTCCAGCGGCATGACCTCCCGGTCGCGCACCCAGGGCCCGAGCAGGTCGGTGGCGAAGCAGGCGTCGCACAGCTGGCTGACGTGGGCACCCGAGTCGGCCAGCCCCAGCAGGACGTCGTCGCGCGGCAGCAGCCAGGCGATGGCGTCGGGGTCGTCGTTGGCCACCACCGAGTTGAACCGCGACCGCAGGCCGTCCTCCAGCGCGATGTCGAGCATGGCGTCGAGGGGGGTCACGTCCCGCTCCTCGGCGATGTCGACGACCTTGCGGCCGACGAGGTCGGGGCGGGCGCCGCTCTCGGCCACCGACAGGGCCGGCCAGTTGAGGGGCAGGCCGCCGCGCCGGCCCTGGAGCTCGGTCCACGTCGCCTCCCGCCAGGCGGGGTCGCGGTACGCGGCGGTCCGCTGCTCGACCGGCACGCCCATCAGCGCCGCGAACGCGGGCCGGGTGTTGAGGGTGAACGGCTCGAGCAGGTTCATCTGGAACACCAGCGGCCGGCACGACACCTGGGGCCACACCTCGACGCCCTCGGCGCGGGCGGCGTCGTGGGCGGCGATGACCCCCTCGTGGTACGGGAAGCCCTTGACCGTGAGCAGCGCCGTCCACGTGAACGGGCGCCCGACCCGGCGCTGGAGGGCGAACACGTCCTCGTGGGAGATGACCCCGCCGGGCAGGAGCGCCACCACGCCCCGCCCGGCGTCGCGCACCGGGTCGAGCAGCGCCTCCAGCTCGGCCAGGTCGGCCACCCGGGACGGCACCGGCCGGCCGCGGTCGCCGTTGTGGGTGGGCGA
>DASXRH010000494.1:0-3540 GCA_036506715.1 Acidimicrobiales bacterium | reverse complement strand
TGCCGTCCATGACGCTGTCCCGGCCCTTCTCGGCCACCTTGGCCTGCTCCCATGTGGTGGCCAGCTCGTCGGCGCTGGTGGTGGTGGCGTCGCCGAACACGTGAGGGTGGCGGGCGATCAGCTTGTCGCCGATGCCCCGGGCCACGTCGGCCAGTGTGAAGCGGCCCTCCTCGGCGGCCAGCCGGGCGTGGAACACCACCTGGAACAGCAGGTCGCCCAGCTCCTCCTCCAGGGCGTCGAACCCCTCGCCGGCTTCGACGTCGAGGTGGTCCAGCGCCTCCAGCACCTCGTACGCCTCCTCCAGCAGGTGGCGGCGCAGGGACTGGTGGGTCTGCTCGCGGTCCCACGGGCACTCGGCCCGGAGCCGCCGCACCACCTCGGCGAACGCCGCCACCTCGCCCGCCACCGGGGCGGCCAGCCGGGGGACGTAGACCGACGTCAGGTGGTCGGGCGCCACCACCCGGTCGAGCTCGGGCCACGCCACCGTGGCCACCGACTCGTCGGGCAGGCCCAGCCGCTGGAGGACGACGACGTCGTGGTCGCCCGCCGCGCCGGCCGCACCGCCCGCGCCCTCCAGGGCCTCGGCGATGGCCAGCTTGAGGTCGGACAGGACCTCGACCGTGTCGCACTGGCCCACCAGCAGCGGGCCCCGCTCCCCCGCCGCCTCCACCGCGACGCGGTGGCCGTCGACCAGGCGCACGCCCCGGGCCACGGGGTCGACCCCCAGCCGCACCCAGGCCAGGTCGGCGAACGACAGCCCGGCCACCAGCTCGACCGCCACCCGCTCGTCGGCCACCAGCAGCTCGACTGTGCGCTCGGCCACCACCGGCGACCCCGGCACCGCGTACAGCACCTCGCCGTGGACCTCGGCCGCCGCCACCAGGTCCTCGACGATGCCGGCGTAGACGTCCGCGAGGCGCTCGGCCCGCTCGTAGCGGTCGTCGAAGCCGACCGCCTCGCCCACCACCGGCGCCGCCGGGTGGCGGGTGGTGCGCAGGTACCGGTGCGGGATGCGGGCAACCGCGGCGTGGACCGCCCCGGTCACCAGGTCGGGGCCCGCCGGGCCCAGCCCGCATACGACCACCGTGGGTCGCCGGCTGGGCGGGCCACCGGCCGGGCCGGTCACCCCGAGGACGATCCCTGGCCGCCGGCCCCCGCCCCGCCGCCGGACGTGCCGGACGTATCGGTGCTGGCCGACCCCCGGGACGACGCCGTCGGGCCCTCGGGGGGCACGACGGTCAGCTGGTCGGCGTCCCAGTGGCCGAACTGCGAGGCGACCACGATGTCGCTGTCGGCGGCCTGCTCGCGCAGCGCCAGGTTGGCCTGGTCGCTGCCGAGCTCGGTCTGCAGGACCCGGAGGCGGGCCAGGCCCTCCACGAAGTCGCGGCGGTAGTTGGCCGGCAGCTCGCCCGCCCCTTTGGGTAGGAGCCGGTCGAGCTGGTCGACGATGGCCTGGCGGTCGGCGGCGGTGACGTGGAGGTCGTTCTTCGCCAACACGTCGTCGGCAAGCAAGTAGAGGACCCGCTGGCCCAGCACCGCGCCGACGAACGGCTGCGAGTAGCTGCCCGCCAGGTCGCCCCGCAGCACCTTGGGGTCGATGGACGAGCCGTCCTGGCTGGTACCCAGCGTCGCGTCGCGGAACGGCGCGTTGGTGGCGATGAGGTGCAGTTCCTCGTAGAGGTCGGACTGCGACACGGTCTGGTCGTCGACACGGACGGCCGCCGACTGCTTGTCGCCGCACCCGGTGGCGAGGAGCGCCGCGGCGGCGACGGCGGCGATGAGCTTGGCGATGCGGCGTCGTTCGAGCACGGCCCTCAAGCGTACGGAATGCCGGCCACCGTCACGAACCGCCGGCCCGGTGGCAGCCATCACGCCGCCGCCTTGGCCGGGAACAGCGTGGCCAGCAGGTCGACCAGCTCGGTCGCCACCCCCCGCCCGCCCTTGGTGGGGACGACGAGCTGGCCCATCTCGGCCTTGTACAGCCCCCGGGGCACCAGCCGCTTGAGCCGCACCTCCTCGGAGACCTTGAGCTTCACCGGGCTCAGTCGGGCGGTCCACACCGCGGCGCCGATCCCGGTCACCTTGACCACGTTGATCTCGCGGATGCCGAGGCGGGCCGCCTCGGCTCGCAGCCGGGCGACGTCGAGCAGCGCCGCCGCCTCGTCGGGCACGGGGCCGTAGCGGTCCTCCCACTCGGCCCGGATGTCGTCGACCTCGGCCTCGGTGGTCACCGCCGCCAGCCGCCGGTAGGCCTCGAGCCGCAGCTCCTCGCGCGGCACGTAGGCCCGCGGCAGGTTGGCGTCGACCGGCAGGTCGAGCTTGATCTCGGCGGGCTCGCGCACCTCCTCGCCCTTGAGCTCGGCCACCACTTCGCTGACCATCTGGCAGTAGAGGTCGTATCCCACGGCGGCGACGTGACCCGACTGCCCCGTGCCGAGCAGGTTGCCGGCGCCGCGGATCTCGAGGTCGCGCATGGCGATCCTGAAGCCCGAGCCCAGCTCGGTGGCCTCGCCGATGGTCTTCAGCCGCTCGTAGGCGTCCTCGGTCAGCGCCCGGTCGCGGGGGTGGAACAGGTAGGCGTAGGCCCGCTGCCCCGACCGGCCGACCCGCCCCCGGATCTGGTGGAGCTGGCCGAGGCCCAGCATGTCGGCCCGGTCGACCACCAGCGTGTTGACGGTCGGCATGTCGATGCCCGACTCGATGATGGTCGTGCAGACGAGCACGTCGTACTCGCCCTGCCAGAAGTCGAGCACCACCCGCTCGAGCGAGCCCTCGTCCATCTGCCCGTGGGCGATGGCCACCCGGGCCTCGGGCACCAGGTCGCGCAGGTGGGCGGCCACGTGGTCGATGTCCTGCACCCGGTTGTGCACGTAGAACACCTGGCCCTCCCGCAGCAGCTCGCGCCGGATGGCCTCGGCCACCGCCCGGTCGTCCTGCTCGCCCACGTAGGTGAGGATGGGCTGGCGCTCGGCCGGCGGAGTGTTGAGCAGCGTGAGGTCGCGGATGCCGGTGAGGCTCATCTCGAGCGTGCGGGGGATGGGCGTGGCCGTGAGGGTGAGCACGTCGACGCCCGAGCGGAACTGCTTGATCTGCTCCTTGTGGCTGACGCCGAAGCGCTGCTCCTCGTCGACCACGAGCAGCCCGAGGTCCTTGAACCTGACGTCGCCCGACAGCAGGCGGTGGGTGCCGATGACGATGTCGACCTCGCCGGCCTCGATCGCCCGGGCCACCTTGCGGGCCTGGGTGGGGGTGAGGAACCGGGACAGGACCTCGACCCGCACCGGGTAGCCGCTGAACCGGTCGCTGAAGGTCTGGAAGTGCTGCTGGGCCAGCAGCGTCGTCGGGACCAGCACCGCTACCTGCTTGCCGTCCTGGACCGCCTTGAACGCGGCCCGGATCGCCACCTCGGTCTTGCCGAAGCCGACGTCGCCGCACACCAGGCGGTCCATCGGCACCGGTTCCTCCATGTCGCTCTTGACGTCGACGATCGCCTTGAGCTGGTCGGGCGTCTCCTGGTAGACGAACCCGTCCTCCAACTCG
>DASXRH010000493.1:0-3797 GCA_036506715.1 Acidimicrobiales bacterium | reverse complement strand
ACCCCCGCGGCCTCGGCACCAGCGACATCGACTGCGGCGGCGATCCCCGCGGCCTCTACGACGTCGACTACTCGATCGACTCGCCCGCGGACACCACGGCGCTGCTCGACGTGAGCCAGGAGTACGTCGACGACTGCCGGGCCAACGTCGGCGACCTGCTGGCCCACCTGGGCACCGCCGACGTGGCCCGCGACATCGACGCCGTGCGCGAGGCCATGGGCGACGACCAGCTGAGCTACCTGGGGTTCAGCTACGGCACCGCCATCGGCCAGATGCTCGCCCAGCTGTTCCCCGCCACCAGCCGGGCCATCGTGCTCGACGGCGTCGTCGAGCTGGGGCCCACCGGCATCCAGCTGGCCGCCGAGCAGGCCACCGGGTTCGAGCAGGCCCTCCGGGCCTACGCCGCCGACTGCGACAGCGACAGCACCTGCCCGATCGGACCGTACGCCGTGGGGGCCATCGAGGACCTCGAGGCCCAGGTCGAGCAGGCCCCCATCCCCGCCGAACCCCGCGACCTCGGCCCCGGCGAGCTGTCGACCGGCCTGGCGTACCCGCTCTACAACCAGAGCCAGTGGAGCAGCCTGTCCGACGCCGTGGCCGAGGCCCTCGCCGGCGACGGCAGCGGCATGATCGAGCTGGCCGACCGGTACCTCGACCTGGCCGACAGCGACATCTACTTCGCCGTCAACTGCCTCGACTTCGAGTGGCCCGAATCGCCCCAGGAGCTACTCGACGCCGGCAAGGCCGCGGCCGCCGCCTCGCCCCACTTCGGCGAGCCCATCGTCAACGACTACGTGCGCTGCGCGATGTGGCCGGTCGACGAGGTGCTGCTGCCGGCCGTGACCGCCCCCGATGCCCCGCCCGTCCTGGTGGTGTCGACCACCAACGATCCCGCCACGCCGTACGAGGCCGGGGTGCGCACGGCGGAGCGCCTCGCCACCGGCGTGCTGCTCACCCACGAGGGCGACGGCCACACGGTGGTCGGCGGGGGCGACCCGTGCGTGGACGACGCGGTGACGAAGTACCTGGTCGACCTCGAGCCGCCCGAGGACGGCACCACCTGCGGCTGATCAGCCGGTCAGCCGGCGGTGCCCTCGGCCACCAGCCGGTCGAGCGTGATCTCGGGGTGCTCGCCCTCGACCCGGGCCAGCCAGTACGGGCTCTCGAACAGCGCGTACAGCGTGCCGTCGGCCCGGGCCAGCACCCGCACCCCGGGCATGCCCCGCAACGCCGGCGCAGACGCCTCGTCGGTGCGCCGCGCCACCGTGTAGGCGGTGGGCGACAGCTCGGTGGCCGCCCCGAACTCGTGCTCGAGCCGCCACGACGCCACCTCGAGCTGCATGGGGCCGACGGCCGCCAGCATCGGCGCCTGGTCGCCAAGGTCGGGGTCGCGCAGCACCTGGACCACGCCCTCCTCGTCGAGCTGGGCGATGCCCTTGCGGAACTGCTTGAACCGGCCGGTGTCGCGGGCCCGGGCCGACACGAAGTGCTCGGGGGCGAACTCGGGCAACCGGGGGAACGCCACGGGGGTGTCGACGTAGAGCGTGTCGCCCACCCGCACGTCGGTGGCGTTGACCAGGGCCACGATGTCGCCGGGCCAGGCCTCGTCGACCGTGTCGCGCTCCTGCCCGAACACCGAGTGGGCGTACTTGGTGGCGAAGGGCCGGCCGGTGGGCTCGTGGACCACCACCATCCCCCGCTCGAACCGCCCCGAGCACACGCGCACGAAGGCCACCCGGTCGCGGTGGGCCGGGTCCATGTTGGCCTGGACCTTGAACACGAACGCCGAGAACGGGTCGTCGAGCTTGCGGGCCGCGCCCTCGGCGTCGATGCGGGCCGACGGCGGCGGCGCCAGATCGACGATGCCGTCGAGCAGCAGCCGCACGCCGAAGTTGGTGAGCGCCGAGCCCACGAACACGGGCGACTGCTCGCCCGCCAGGAACAGGTCGAGGTCGACCGACCCGGCCACCGCGTCGAGCAGCGCGACCTCGTCGGCGGCGGCCCGCCAGGCGTCGCCCTCGGCCGCCTCGGCGGCCGCCGGGTCGAGCACCTCCTCGGACGCCTCGGCCGCCCCGTGGGCGGTGCGCCCGTAGCGGACGAACCGGCCGGTGCGCCGGTCGATCAGCCCCCGGAAGTCGCCGGCGTAGCCCACCGGCCACGTGACCGGCACCGGCTGGAGGTCGAGCCGCGACTCGATCTCGTCGAGCAGCGCCAACCCGTCGAGCCCGGGCCGGTCCCACTTGTTGATGAAGGTGAGCAGGGGCACGTTGCGGGCCCGGCACACCTCGAAGAGCTTGAGGGTCTGGGCCTCGATGCCCTTGGCGGCGTCGAGGACCATGACGGCGGCGTCGACGGCGGCCAGCACGCGGTAGGTGTCCTCGGAGAAGTCGCGGTGGCCCGGGGTGTCGAGCAGGTTGAGCACGTCGTCGCCGTAGGGGAACTGCAGCACCGCCGAGGTGATGGAGATGCCCCGCTTCTGCTCGAGCTCCATCCAGTCGGACCGGGCCCGCCGCCGCTCGCCCCGGGCCTTGACCTGGCCGGCCTCCTGCACCGCCCCCCCGTAGAGCAGGAACTTCTCGGTCAGGGTGGTCTTGCCCGCGTCGGGGTGGCTGATGATCGCGAACGTGCGCCGGTGCGCCGCGAGGTCGGAGGGCTGGTCGGACATGCGACCGACCAGCTTACGGACTGCCGCCGCGATCCCGGCTGACCCCGGCCCCGGCCGGGACCGGTCGTCCCGGGAAGGCGACATGCCGCCGTGACCACGACCCCGCCACCGAGGGGCCGCCCTCCCCCACAGCGCCGCCGGTTCCCGCCGTTGCGCCGTGCGGCTCTCGCCGTCGGCTTCGTGATCCGTTCACATCGCCTTCCCGGTGTGACACGGCTCACGGTACGACGGGCCCCCGGCCCGGCCATCGGGGTCACCCCCCGCCGCCGCCCCCGACCCCCGGGGCATCCCCCCGGGCCAGCGCCAGGACCAGGGGGACCACGACGGCGGCGCTGTCAGCGCACAGCGACCGGCCGGCCAGCCACATCGCCACCTGGGGCAACGGGACGAGGACCAGCTCGGCCACCTCGCCGTCGGCCGGGGTGAAGGGCCCGTCGTGGGTGACCAGGTAGATGCGGGACACGGCCGACACCGCGGCGTCGCTGAACGCCCCCTCCCCCAGCAGCCGCAGCGCCGCCGGGGCCACCGTGACCCCGGCCTCCTCGCTCAACTCGCGCCGGGCGGCGTCGACCCAGGTCTCTCCGGGGCCGACCACGCCGCCGAAGCAGACGTCCCACCGGCCGGGCCACACGTCCTTCCAGTCGGCCCGGCGGTGGGCGACCAGCTCGCGGGCGCCGGTCACCACGACGACGCCCACGGACCGGTGGCGCAGGTTGCCGGCCCGCACGGCGGCGCGGCTGGCCAGGCCCACCACCCGGCCGTCCTCGTCCACGACCTCGACCTGCTCATCCCGGGGGGCGGTCACGCCGCCCTGCCTACACGAACGTCGGCGTGATGCCCAGCGCCTCGTAGACGGCGGCCACCAGGCCACGGCTGCGGGGGTCGCCGGCCAGGTTGGTCATCATCCGGTTCATGACGTAACCGAAGCCGATGCCGTGCTCGGGGTCGGCGAAGCCCACCGACCCGCCGGCGCCCGGGTGGCCGAAGGAGCCCGCCCCGCCCAGGGGGGCGAAGGTCCCCGAGGTCATGAAGCCGAGGCCGAAGGTGGTGTCGAACATCAGCACCCGGTCGGCCCCCGTGGTCTGGGTGGTGGCGGCCGCCGCCACCTGGTCCGCGTCGAGGAGGGGACCGA
>DASXRH010000492.1:0-2581 GCA_036506715.1 Acidimicrobiales bacterium | reverse complement strand
TCGTCAGGCCCGGCTCGAGGCAGGCCTGGCCGAAGAGGGCGGCCTGCTGGTCGCCGAGGATCCCCGACACCGGCGTGCCCGCCCGTACCGGCAGGCCGGCCGCCGTGACCCCGTAGCGACCGCCCGACGGCCGCACCTCGGGCAGGCACGACCGGGGCACGCCGAACAGGTCGATCAGCTCGTCCGACCAGGCCAGGGCCCCGATGTCGAACAGCATGGTGCGGGCGGCGTTGGACCCCTCGGTGGCGTGCACCCCGCCGTCGGCGCCGCCGGTGAGGTTCCACAGGACCCAGGTGTCGACGGTGCCGAAGGCCAGATCGGGCCCGGCGGCCACCCCGCCCTCGGTCAGCAGCCACTCGAGCTTGGTGGCCGAGAAGTAGGGGTCGAGCACCAACCCGGTCGTGCGCCGGACCAGGTCGAGGTAGCCGGCCTCGGCCAGTGCGTCGCAGCGGGCGGCGGTGCGCCGGTCCTGCCACACGAGAGCCCGGTGCAGGGGCCGGCCGGTGCGGCGGTCCCACACCACCGTGGTCTCCCGCTGGTTGGTGATGCCGAGGGCGGCCACGGTCTCGCCGTCGGCGTCGAGCCGGGCCACCAGCTCGCCCAGGGTGGCCACGGTGGCGTCCCATATGTCGACGGGATCGTGCTCGACCAGCCCGGGGGCGGGGAAGTGCTGGGGGAACTCCCGGTACGCGTACCCGGCCGGGGTGCCGTCGGGCCGCAGGGCGAAGCTGCGGACCCCGGTGGTGCCGGCGTCGATGGCGATGACCACGGACATCGGGCGGCGAGTCTAGGGACGCCCGGGTCAGCCGGCGGAAAGGCTCGCTCCTGACACCGGCGACGGTCGATACTGTCGGTCCCATGCGTGTGGCCATGCTCACGGGGGGCGGTGACTGCCCCGGACTCAACGCGGTGATGCGGGCGGTGGTCCGCAAGGGGCAACAGGTGTACGGCGACGACATGATCGGCCTGCGCGACGGCTGGCGGGGTGCGGTGGAGGACGACACGGTCGACCTGTCGGTCGAGTCGTTCCGGGGGACGCTGCCCCGGGGCGGCACCATCCTCGGGTCGTCGCGGACCAACCCCTACAAGGTCGACGGGGGTCCCGAGGCGGTGAAGGCCACGCTGGCCGCGCACCGGATCGACGCCCTGGTGGCCATCGGCGGCGAGGACACGCTGGGGGTGGCCGGCCGGCTGGCCGACGAGGGCGTGGCCGTGGTCGGCGTGCCCAAGACCATCGACAACGACCTGTCGGCCACCGAGCTGACCTTCGGGTTCGACACCGCCGTGCAGGTGTGCGTCGACGCCATCGACCGGCTGCACACCACCGCCGAGTCGCACCACCGGGTGATGGTCGTCGAGGTCATGGGCCGCCACGCCGGTCACATCGCCACCTGGGCCGGCATCGCCGGCGGCGCCACGCTGGTGCTGGTCCCCGAGCTCCCCTTCGACATCGACGAGGTGGTCCGGGTCATCCGGCACCGCCACGACGCGCGGGGCCGGTTCGCGTCGATCGTGGTCGTCGCCGAGGGGGCGGTGCCGGTCGAGGGCACGCTGGCGGTGGCGACGGGCGAGGTCGACGCGTTCGGCCACGAGCGGCTGGGCGGCATCGGCGACCTGCTGGCCCGGGCCATCGAGGACCGCACCGGCTACGAGACCCGGGCCATCGTGCTCGGCCACGTCCAGCGGGGTGGCACGCCCACCGCCTTCGACCGCGTGCTGGCCACCCGGTTCGGCATCGCCGCCATCGACGCCGTGCACGACGGCGCCGTCGGGGCCATGGTGGCCCTGCGGGCGGGCGAGATCGTGCGGGTGCCGCTGGCCGAGGCGACCGCCGAGCTCAAGCTGGTCGACCCGGCCGTCTACGACGTGGCGGCGGTGTTCTTCGGCTGAGCTACGCGGTGCCCTTGCCCTTGATCGAGCCCCGCAGCGACTCGCCCGCGGCCGGGATCGCCACGCAGAAGCTGGTGGTGTTGCCGGCGGTCCACTGGTCCTCGGACGGGGTGACCGGGCTGATGTCGATGCCCTTGGACAGGGCCACGTCGCCACCCGCCCCGAAGTAGGCGGTGAGCTGGGTCACGCACACGGCCCCGGCGTCGGCCCGGACCTTGTCGACCCCGGGGAAGGCCGCCTCGGGGTCGGGGGCGGCGGCGGTGGCGAACAGCTCGCCCTGATGGGGCTGGGCGCAGTCGACCTGGGTCACGTCGGTGGCCTCGCCGGTGAAGCACTGGCCGACGTCGAGGGCGGCGATGGTGTCGGGCTTGTTCTGGTCGGCCTGGACCTTGACCGTGATGCCCACCGCCGCCAGCAGCAAGAGGAGGCCGACGAGGACCATCAGCCGGCCCTTGCGCTTGTCGCGCCGGCGCTTGCGGGCCCGGGCCTCGTCGGTGAGGTAGCCCGGGGGCAGCTCGGGCGGAGCGCCCGCCGTGGGCATGCCGGTGGGCGGCTGGTGGCCGAACGAGGGGAGGGCGGCGTCGCCCCGGGCGCCCTCGAACGTGGGGTCGTGCGCACCGGGCCGGCCGCCGGGCGGGGGTGGCGGCGCGCCGTAGGCGCCGGTCTTGCCGGCCGCGGGCGGGGGTGGGGC
>DASXRH010000491.1:0-3883 GCA_036506715.1 Acidimicrobiales bacterium | reverse complement strand
CCCTCACCGGCCCGGGCGCGTCCCGGGCCCGGGCGGTGCTGGGCGAGCAGGTCCGGGTACGGGCCGACGACTCGCGGTCCCAGTGGCGCAACCGCACCATCGCCCGGGCCCGGCTGGCCGACCTCATCGACGAGGCCGCGGTCCCCGTCACCCCCCGCCGGCCCACCCGGCCGTCCCGCCGCGCCCGCCAGGCCCGCCTGGACGACAAGCGCCGGGCCGGCGAGCGCAAGCGCGACCGCGGCTGGCGCCCGGGCGACGAGTCCTGACGGCCCGCCGCCCACCCGCTTGCCCCCGGGCCGGTGCATTCTGTGATGCTGGGGCGATGGGCATCGTGCTGCTGGGCCCGCCCGGCTCGGGCAAGGGAACCCAGGGGCGGCTGCTGGCCGACCGCCTGGGCGTGCGCCACCTGTCGACCGGGGTGCTGCTGCGGGACGAGGCGTCCAGCGGCACCGACCTCGGCCGCAAGATCGCCCCGTACCTCGACCGGGGCGAGCTGGCACCCGACGACCTGACCATGGCGGTCGTCGAACCGGCCGTCGCCGCGGCCCGGGCCGAGGGCGGCTACGTGCTCGACGGTTTCCCCCGCACGCTCGACCAGGCGAGCCACCTGCCCGAGGACGACATCGCCGTCCATCTCGACCTGCCCGACGACGTGGCCCGGGTGCGCCTCGCCGAGCGGGACGAGGGGCGGTCCGACGACGACGACCCCACCGTCATCGATCACCGGCTCCGGGTGTACCACGAGCGGACCGCTCCGCTCCTCGAGCTCTACGGCAGCCGGGGCCGGCTGATCACGGTCGACGCCGACCAGCCCCCCGAGGCGGTGGCCGGCGCCATCGCCGCCGCGCTGGAGGCGCGGTCGTGATCGCCCGCCCCTGCTTCCAGTGCGGCGAGCCCGTCGAGGGCGAGGACCTCACCGCCTACGGCCGGGCCGGCCTGGCCCACGTCCGGGCCGCTCACCCCGAGATGCCCGACGGCGACATGGCGGTGCGCAACTACTTCGAGGGCGTGGCCCGCATGACCGGCGGGTCCGAGCGGCTCGACGCCCTCGGCCCGGTCGAGGTCCACCCCGTCACCGAGGACCGCCTCGACGACTGGCTCGACTTCTTCGACCACCACGCCATGGTCGACGTCCCCGACAACGCCGCGTGCTACTGCCTCGAGCCCCACGAGCTGTCTCCGGGCGACCCGCTCCCTGCGCCCCGTCACTGGACCGAGCGCCGGGCCGAGATGCTCGACCGGCTGCGGGCGGGCGCCGCGTTCGGCTACCTCGCCTATGTCGACGGCCGCCCGGCGGCCTGGGTGAACGCCTCCCGCCGGGCAGACACCTCGCTGTTCCGCCGGGGCGACGACGTCGACGCCACCACCGTGGCGGTCGCCTGCTTCGCCGTGGCCCCGCCCTACCGCGGCCACGGCCTGGCCCGGCGCCTGCTGGACCGCGTGGTCGCCGATGCCGGCGGCCGGGGCGCCACCGCGGTCGAGGCCTACCCGCCCGTCGGCGAGGTCCCGTCGGGGGTCAACTTCCGGGGCGGCCGGCCCATGTACGACGCCGCCGGGTTCACCGAGGTCAAGGTCCGGTCGCGCGACGTCGTGGTCCGCCGGGCGGTCTAGCAGGCGAACAGGGCGTCGCGCAGCAGGTCGACGTGCCGGCGTGGCGGGCGGTCTCCTCGACCATGTGGACGGTGATCCACCGCAGGCTCACCGGCCCCCGCCCGCCGGCTCCAGGGTCAGAGGTCGAGCCGGGCCTGCAGGTGCTCGAGCAGACCCTCGATCGGCACACGATCCTGGGCCATCGAGTCGCGGTCGCGCACGGTCACGGCCTTGTCGGTGAGGGTGTCGAAGTCGATGGTGACGCAGTACGGCGTGCCCAGCTCGTCCTGACGGCGGTAGCGGCGGCCGATGGCCTGGGTCTCGTCGTAGTCGCACATGAAGTGGGGCTGGAGGCGGCTCAGCACGTCGATGGCCGGCTCCTGCAGCTCGGGCTTCTTCGACAGCGGGAGCACCGCCACCTTGTAGGGGGCGATGCGGGGGTGGAAGCGCAGCACGGTGCGGGGCTCGCCCTGCCCCTGCCCCTCGCGGGCCACCTCCTCCTCGTCATAGGCGGCCATGAGGAAGGCCATGGCCGTGCGGGTGGCCCCGGCGGCCGGCTCGATGACGTAGGGCAGGTAGCGCTCGCCCGCCGCCTGGTCGAAGTACTCGAGCCGCTCGCCGGAGTGCTCCGAGTGCTGGCGCAGGTCGTAGTCGGTGCGGTTGGCGATGCCCTCGAGCTCGTCCCAGCCCCAGGGGAACAGGAACTCCACGTCGCTGGTACCGGTCGAGTAGTGCGACAGCTCGTCGGCGTCGTGGGCCCGCAGGCGCAGCGAGTCGGCGGGGATGCCCAGGTCGACGTACCACTGCAGCCGGGTCTGGCACCAGTACTCGTACCAGCGGTCGGCCTCCGCCGGGGGCACGAAGTACTCCATCTCCATCTGCTCGAACTCGCGGGTGCGGAAGACGAAGTTGCCCGGCGTGATCTCGTTGCGGAACGACTTGCCGATCTGGGCGATGCCGAACGGCGGTCGCTTGCGCGACGTCTCGAGCACGTTCTTGAAGTTGACGAACATGCCCTGGGCGGTCTCGGGGCGCAGGTAGACCTCGGCCCCGGCCCCCTCGACCGGCCCCGCGTAGGTCTTGAACATCAGGTTGAAGCGCCGGGCCTCGGTGAAGCTGTGCTCGGCCCCGCAGTTGGGGCACACCTCGGGGTCCTCGAGCTTGTCGAGGCGGAACCGCTCGCGGCACACCCGGCAGTCGACCAGGGGGTCGGTGAAGTTCGTGAGGTGGCCCGACGCCTCCCAGATGGCGGGCGGCGAGAGGATGGCGGCGTCGAGGCCCACGACGTCGTGGCGCAGCTGCACCATCGACCGCCACCAGGCGTCCTTGACGTTGCGCAGCAGCAGCACGCCCACGGGCCCGTAGTCGTAGGTCGACCGGAAGCCGCCGTAGATCTCGGCCGACGGGAACACGAAGCCACGGCGCTTGCAGAGGTTGACGACCTTGTCGAACAGCGCGGGATCCGGGGCGGCTGGCATGGCGATCCAGTGTACGGATCGGCGGGCGCCGACCCGCACGGGTTCCCGCTGGTCGGCGTGCACGACCGGGCCGGGCGACGGTGCTAGAACGAGCGGGTGAGCGCCTACCAGTACCCGGCATCGGCCCCGCCCTACGCAGGTGGCGCACCGACGGCGGCCGCCGATCCGACTGCGGTGATGGGTCGCCGCAGCGCGGCCTGGGTGGTGGACCTGCTCATCTACCTGCTGCTGATGTCGCTGCTGGGCCCGACTCCGATCAGCCCGCTGGCCGAGTACCACGAGATCCCGTCGGGCTTCAACGGCGACGCCTGCACCGTGGTCACCAACGCCGACAGCGACGTGGGCCCCTGCCTGACGATCGGCGACCGGGTCTACTTCACCGACCAGAGCGAGGCGGTGGTGCAGTTCCTGGTGGCGCTGGCCTGGTTCCTGCTGATCTACGGCGTCCTCCAGGGCACCAAGGGGGTGACGCCCGGCAAGGCGCTGTTCGGCGTGACCGTGGTCGACGAGCACGGCCGACCGCCGGGGGTCGGCCGATCGCTCCTGCGGTCGTTGCTCTGGATCATCGACGGCCTGCCATGCATCCCGCTGGTCGGGTTCATCTGCGCCCTGACCAGCACCGGCCACCGCCGGGTCGGCGACATGGTGGCCAAGACGTTCGTGGTCGGCAAGGCGTCCGCCGGGCGCCCGGTCATCGTCCCGGGGCTGACCACCACGTACAGCGCGGGCTACGGCGCTCCCGGCTACGGCCAGCCCGGCGGCTGGGGCGGCCCGCCCTCGGGCGGCTACCCGGCGCCGGGGCAGCCCGGCCAGCC
>DASXRH010000490.1:0-2428 GCA_036506715.1 Acidimicrobiales bacterium | reverse complement strand
TCGCCACCACGTACAGGCGGGTGGCCCGCTGGCCGATCTCGGAGAGGAACAGGCCGAACGTCCATGGCCTCGGGTACACCTGGGCCTCGATGCGCAGCACGCTGCGCAGGTGGCGGCGGCGCATGGGGGTGATGCGGACCTCCAGGTCCGCCGGGTCGGGGACCGGGCTCGGCAGCACCCTGGCCATCACGCTTCGGGCCCCGGGCTCCCGGCTGCGTCGGACTCCCTGACCCGGCCGTCGCGGGTCTCCCAGTTGATCTCGGCGTCGGGCCGGCGCAGGTAGAGGGGCTCGAGGTCCCAGGGCTGCACGAAGTCCTCGCGCAGCGCCCGGGCGTGGGCCAGTTGCACCAGCGACGCCGCCGACGGGAAAGCGGTGCCGTGGTCGCCCATCTCGACCTGCCCCAGGTCGGCGAACGCCTCGGGGTAACGGAGGGCGCCGTCCCCCACCAGCAGCACGTCCTCGCGGGTGGCCTCGAGGTCGCCGGCCAGGTCGTCGGGGCTGGCCACCCGGTACGACCCCAGCCGCTGGATGCCCCCCGGCACCTGGCGGTAGGTGGCGGTGAACAGCTCGCTGCGGCGGGCGTCGATGGCGGCCACCACCAGTCGGGGGCTCCAGCGCACCGGGAAGGCCACCAGGTCGAGGCTGGCCACCCCGATCATCGGCACTCGCAGCGCGTGGGCCATGGCCTTGGCCGCGGCGATGCCCACCCGCAGGCCGGTGAACAGTCCGGGGCCCACGTCGACGGCCACGCAGCCGATCTCGTCGAGGTCGACCCTGGCCTGCTGGCGCACGAAGTCGATGGCGGGGGTGAGCGACTCGGCGTGGCGCTTGCCCCGGCTGGAGTGGACCTCGGCCAGCACGCCCTCGTGCCCGCCGATGGCGCAGCCGACCTGCATGGTCGACGTGGTGACACCCAGGATGAGCACGGCTACCCCCCGACCCCGTCGCCGGGCGCGTCGGCCCACGGCGCGATCGCGTGCAGCAGCGACACCTGGCGCCGGGCCCACGCGGTGCCCACGGGCCGCAGCGCGATGCGCCGCCGGTCGTCGGCCGATCCGCCGGGCTCGCCGTCGTCGCCGTAGGTCAACCGGACCTCCAGGTAGTCGCTGGGCAGGACCGGCAGGATGGCGTCGCCCCACTCGATCAGCACCACGCCCCCGTCGTCGAGGAGCTCGGACAGGCCGAGGTCGGCCACCTCGCGGAGCTGGTCGAGCCGGTAGACGTCGAGGTGGTGGACCACGAGCCGGCCCTGGTACTGCTGGGCCAGCGTGAAGGTGGGGCTGGTGATGCGCTCGGTGACGTCGAGGCCCCGGCCGAACCCCTGGGCGAAGGCGGTCTTGCCCGCCCCCAGGTCGCCGGCCAGCACCAACAGGTCCCCGGGCAGCGCCAGGGCGGCGAGGGCGGCGGCCAGCGTGCGCGTCTCGTCGACCGACGACGTGCGCGCGGTCAGGGCACCGGCGGTCACCACCACGGCACCTGGGGGTGCGGCAGCATCGGCACGGCCCCGAGACTACCGACCGCCGTCGCGATGCCCTGGACCCGGGAGGTTCCCGATGGCCTCGGCGACCACGTGGGTGCCCAGCACCCGCACCACGTCGGCGTCGGCCGGGACCTCACCGGTGGCGGCGGCCACGAACGCGTCGCCATCGGCCCGGGTGTGGGCGGGGAAGACGGCCCGGGCCAGGCCGTCATGCGCCCCCTGAGCCACGAGGTGGCAGCCCATCTTGTCGAGGCGGGCGTTGGTCGCGACCAGGCCGATGGTCGTGTTGGCCAGCCCCGCGCCGAACGGCCGGGCCGTCCCGCCCGCCGTGTCGGCAGCGGCCCGGGCGAGGGCCAGCGGCACCGCGAGGCCCGTGTCGCCCCCGGGGAGGCCGGCGGCGTTCACCACCACCAGCGCCGCCACCACCAGGTCACCGACGCGCACGGCGGCGGTCACGACCCCACCGGGCGCCCGGGGCGGGAGCGCGTCGCCCCCCTCGGCAGGCGGCATCGCCGTCGGCGGCGGCGACTCCGGGACGGCGGCCACGGTCGCCCCGGTCCCGGCGCCCACGGTCCCGACCGCCACCTCGCCGTCACCTGCCGCCTCGCAGGCCGCGTAGCCCTGCTCGGGCCCGGGGCGCACCCGCGGGTCGCCGGTCATGAGGTCGAACAGGGCCAGCGCCACCACGATGGGCACGGGGCCGGCCGGCGTCGCGAACCCCATCCCCCGCTCCTCGCAGAACCGCATCACCCCGTCGGCCGCCGCCAGCCCGAAGGCCGAGCCCCCGGTCAGCACCAGCGCGTCGATCCCGTCGACCATTCGCCCCGGCTCCAGCAGGGCGAACTCGCGGGTGGCGGGGGCCCCGCCCCGCACCTCGCCCGAGGCCACGGTCCCGGCGGGAAACAGCACGACGGTGCAGCCGGTGGCGGCGACCGGGTCGGTCCAGT
>DASXRH010000489.1:0-11729 GCA_036506715.1 Acidimicrobiales bacterium | reverse complement strand
CCACCAGCGCGAGGCGGACCTGGCGCCCGTGCAGCGCCCCCCGACGGATGGGCCGCTCGACCAGCACGAACGACAGCCCCGCCACCGCCAGCGTCACCGCGACGCGGACCACGGCCAGGGTGGCGCCGTCGACCCCCACCCGCGCGGGGGTGGCGTAGACGATGACCGGCCAGTGCCACAGGTAGACGCCGTAGCTGATGATGCCGAGCACCCGCAGCGGCCGGACCGACAGCGCCCGGCCGAGGAGGCCGGCCCGGCCCGAGGTCACCACCGCCACGACCACCACCGCGGCGGCGGCGAACGCCGCCAGGCCCCCCCGGTAGTAGTCGGGGTCGGTGCCCCGCATGGTGGCGAACATCCACACCATGAGGGCGAGGGCGACCGCCCCCACCAGCGCCGGCCACGACGCCGCCAGGCCTTGGCGGGGCGGCGCCGATCCGTCGCCGTCGACGTCGCCGTGGCCGTTGCCGCCCACGGCCACCGCCGCGGCCGCCGGTGCCCGGGTCCGGTCCCGGCCCGACGCCACCCACAGCGCGGCGAACGCGGCGCCGATCAGTGTGGGCCCCACCCGGGCGTCGGTGCCGTAGTAGGCCCGGTTGGTGTCGGTGGCCGACCAGCTGGCGGCCAGCACCGCGAACGACGCCAGCGCCCCCGCCACCGCCACCGTGGCCACCAGGCGCCGGCCGCCCGCCGAGCGCCGGCGGGCGAGCAGCAGCAGGCCGGCCACCACCAGCGGCCACACCAGGTAGAACTGCTCCTCGATGGCCAGGCTCCACATGTGGTCCAGGGGCGAGGGCTGGCTGAACATGTCCCAGTAGCCGCTCTTGTGGCCCATGGCGTGCCAGTTGGCCACGTAGCCGAGCGTGGCGAGGGCGTCGCCCCGGAACCGGGCCCGCTGCGCCGACGGGGTCGCCACCGCGACCAGCAGCGACACGCCGATCAGGACCAGGAACAGCGCCGGCAGCAGCCGCCGGGCCCGCCGCGACCAGAAGCGACCGAGGTCGATGCGGCGCCGGGCGCGGTGCTCGACCAGCAGCAGCGACGTGATCAGGAAGCCGGAGAGGACGAAGAACAGGTCGACGCCGAGGTAGCCGCCCCGCAGGTGGCCCAGGTGGAACACCACGACCGCGGCCACGGCCAGGCCCCGCAGGCCGTCGAGGGCGGGCAGGTGGCGCAGGTCACGGCGGGGGTCCTCCTCGGGCGCGGCGTCTTCTCCCGCCGTGTCCTCCAGGACCACCGTGTCCCCCCGCTCCATGCGCCCCAGCGCCATCGTCGTCGATGCTTGCACAAAACCCTGCCAGTCTCACGCTCGGTGCGATCCTTGCACTGAACGTGCAGATACCTGGCCGGCGCGTCACCCCCGCAGGGTGGCCGGGAACCGCTCCTCGACCGCGGCGATGCAAGTCCGGCGGACCGCGGCCACCTCGTCGTCGGTGAGCGTGTGGTCGGGGGCGTCGAGCCGCAGCGTGTAGGCCAGGCTGCGGCGACCCTCGGCGATGCCCGGGCCCCGGTACACGTCGAACAGGGCCAGCGCCGCGAGACGGTCGCCCGCCGCGCCCCGCAGCGCCGCCTCGACGTCGCCGGCCGGCACCGACTCGTCGACCTCGAAGGCCAGGTCGATGTCGCTCGACGGGTAGACGCTGACCTCGCGGTAGGTGTGGGGGTCGCGGGCCAGGCCGGCCACCGTGTCGAGGTCGACCTCGAGCCACCCGACCCGCTCGCCGAGGCCGTGGGCGTCGAGCACCGCCGGGTCGACCTCCCCCACCGCCCCCGCGGGAGCGCCGTCGGGGCCGACCAACCGGGCCGACCGGGTCGGGTGCAGGCCGGGGACAGGCTCGTTGCGCACGTCCACCCCGGTGACCGCCAGCACCTCGGCCACCGCCCGCCACTCGTGCACCGCGGCGGCCGCGTCGCGGCCCCCGAGGGCCACGCCCAGCATCTCGCGCTCGTCGGGAAGCTCCGCGGCCTCGTCGGCCGGGCGCCGGAACACGTGCCCGATCTCCCACAGCCCGACACCGGTGTTGCGGCGGGCGGCGTTGGTGGCCAGCGCCCGCACCAGGCCGGGCAACAGCGAGGTGCGCAGGATCGACTCCTCGGCCACCAGGGGGTTGGCGATGGCGATGCCGTCGTCGGGCAGGCCGCTGCGGGCCAGGTCGCCCGGGGCGAGGAACGGGAGCGGCAGCGCCTCGGACAGCCCGCGGCCCACCAGCAGCGACCGCAGCCGGCGCCGCTCGAGCTGGCGCTCGGACAGCCGGCCGGCGTGGGCCGCCGGGGGCAGGTGGGTACCGATCTTCGTGTAGCCGTGGTGGCGGGCCACCTCCTCGACCACGTCGATCTCGGTGGCCGAGTCGTAGCGCCACGGCGGCACCGTGACCGCCACCCGGCCGTCGGTGGCCGCCGGGTCGCCCTCGACGGTGCTGGCGAACCCGATCGGCTCGAGCAGGGCGGCCACCTCGCCGCCGGTGAGGTCCGTGCCCAGCAGCCGGTTGAGCCGGCCGGTGCGCACGGTGACCGGCCGGCGGTCGGGCAGGTCGCCCCGCACGTCGACCGTGCCGGCCTCGAGCCGGGACCCCGAGCCGGCCACCAGCTCGGCGAAGCGCCGGTGGGCCAGGTCGATGACCTCGGGGTCGGTGCCCTTCTCGAACCGGGCCGAGGCCTCGGACCGCAGCCGCAGGCGCCGTGACGTCTTGGCGATGGCGATGGGCAGGAACCAGGCCATCTCCAGCAGCACGTCGGAGGTGCCGGCGTCGATCTCGGTGTCGGCCCCGCCCATGATGCCGGCGATGCCGATGGCCCGGTCGTGGGCGTCGCAGATCAGCAGGTCGTCGGCCGTGAACCTGCGCTCGACCTCGTCGAGGGTCACCAGCGTCTCGCCCGGCCGGGCCCGCCGCACCCGCAGGCCCCCGCCCGGCACCTTGGCCAGGTCGTAGGGGTGGCTGGGCTGGCCCAGCTCGAGCATCACGTAGTTGGACACGTCGACCAGCGAGTTGATCGGCCGCATGCCGAGCAGGGTCAGACGGCGGGCGATGGCCGGGTCGGACTCGCCCACCGTCACGCCGGTGAGCACCCGGGCCGTGAACCGGCCGCACAGGTCGGGCGCCTCGACCTCGACCGAGACCGAACCCAGCCGGGAGGCCGCGACCTCCTCGATCGCCGGCTCGGGCAGCGTGAACGGCACCCCGAGGCGGGCCGCCAGGTCGCGGGCCACGCCCGCCACCGACATGGCGTCGGGCCGGTTGGGGTTGATCTCGAGGTCGTAGAGGACGTCGGCCTGGATGCCCATGGCCTCGACGAGGTCGGCTCCCACCGCGAGCCCCGCCGGCAGTATTTGGATGCCGCCGTGGTCGTCGCCGAGGCCCAGCTCGCGGGGGGAGCAGAGCATGCCGTTGGACCACTCGCCCCGCACCTTGCGCCGGCCGATCTCGAGACCCCCGGGCATGACAGTGCCCACGGTGGCCAGCGGCACCAGGTCGCCCGCCGCCATGTTGAACGCGCCGCACACGATCTGGGTGGTCTGGCCGTCGCCTGTGTCGACGTCGACCAGCTGGACCTTGTCGGCGTCGGGGTGGGGCCGGGTGGCCAGCACCCGGGCCACGACGATGCCGTCGAGCCCGGCGCCGAGCAGGTCCATCTGCTCGACGGCCATGCCCAGGTCGCTCAGCGCCTCGCCGAGCGCGACGGGGTCGCCCTCGATCGGCGCGAAGTCTCGGAGCCAGGACAGCAGGACCTTCATCGGTGTCCTCGGGAGGTGGTGCCGGCCGACCCTAGAACTGGGTCAGGAACCGGATGTCGTTGGTGAACAGGTCGCGCAGGTCGTCGACCCCGTGGCGGGCGGCGGCGAGCCGGTCGATGCCGAACCCGAAGGCGAAGCCCTGCCACTCGTCGGGGTCGATGCCGCAGTTGCGCAGCACGTCGGGGTGCACCATGCCGCAGCCCCCGAGCTCGAGCCAGGTGCCGTCGGGGCGCTGGATGTCGAACTCGGCCGACGGCTCGGTGAACGGGAAGTATGACGGCCGCAGCCGCGAGGTGAAGTCGCCGCCGAAGTATGCCTTGGTGAAGGCGTCGATGGTGCCGGCCAGGTCGGCGAAGGTGATGTCGCGGTCGACGACCAGGCCCTCGATCTGGTGGAAGACCGGCATGTGGGTGGCGTCGGCCGTGTCGGACCGGAACACCCGCCCGGGCATGACCGAGTAGTAGGGCGGCGGGCCGCCGGACATCACCCGCACCTGCACCGGCGACGTGTGGGTGCGCAGCACGGTCGAGCCCGGCCCGCCGAAGTCGACGTAGAGCGTGTCGTACATGTCGCGGGCCGGGTGCCAGGGCGGGAAGTTGAGGGCGCCGAAGTTGTTCCAGTCGGTCTCGACCTCGGGCCCCTCGGCCACGGTGAAGCCCATGCCGACGAACACGTCCTCGAGCTCCTGGATGGCCTGGGTGACGAGGTGGAGGTGGCCGGCGGGCCGGCCGGGCAGCACCTCGGTGAGGTCGAGCCGCTCGTCGAGCAGCTGCTCGGTGCGCTGGGCGGCCTCGAGCACCGCCCGGCGCTCGATCACCGCCGCCCCCACCGCCTCGGTGGCGGCGTGGAGCACCTTGCCCACCGTGCGCCGGCTCTCGGCGTCGAGCCCGCCCAGACGCTTGCGCAGCCCGTTGAAGCCCGAGCGCTTGCCGAGCACGTCGGACTCGACCGCCCGCAGCTCGTCGGCCGAGCCGGCCGCGGCCACCCGGACCCGGGCGTCGTCCTCGAGGCGGCCGATCGCGGCGACCAGGTCGTCGGCGCCGGGGCCGCCGCCCTCGGGGGCGGCCGGTGTGTGATCGTCGGTCATGTCGTCGTGCACCCTGCCGCCCGCGGCGGCGTCTCGTCCAGTCGATTCCCCTGCTGAGCGGCCCTGCGCTGCCGCAGCGCCTCGAAGCACAGGATGGTCCCCGCCATCGCCACGTTGAGCGATTCGGCCCGGCCGGCCATGGGGATGGTCACCGCCGTGCCGACGGCGCCGGCCACTGCTGCCGGCAGCCCGTGGGGCTCGCTGCCCAGCACGATCGCCACCGGGCCCCGCAGGTCGGCGGCATCGTAGGCCGGCGCCCCCCGGGCCACGGCGGCCACGGCCCCCGTCCCGGCGGCCGCCAGCGCGGCCAGGACGTCGGCGCCGGCCCCGTCGCGGGTCACCGCCAGGCGGAACACCGCCCCGGCCGAGGCCCGCACGCACTTGGGGCCGAAGGGGTCGACGGCGCCGTCGCAGAACAGCGCCGCGCCCGCACCCGCCGCCTCGGCCGAGCGCAGCAGCGTCCCCGCGTTGCCCGGGTCGCCCACCCCTACCAGCACCAGCGCCAGCGGGCCGGCGGCGGCCACCGCTGCCGCGGCGGTCGTGTCGGCCAGGCGGGCGACGGCTGCCACCCCGTGGGGCGTGCGGGTGTCGACCACCCGGGCCAGCGCGCCCGCCGGCGCCCGGTGGACGACGGCGCCCGCGGCCGCCGCCCGGTCCAGCAGGTCGCCGGGGCAGCCCGGCTCGGCCACCACCTCGTCGACGGCCACCCCGGCGTCGAGCGCGTCGGCCAGCAGCACGGGACCGTCGACCACGTACGCGCCCTCGGCCGTACGCGCACTGCGGCGCCCGGACAGGCGCCGCAGTCGCTGCAAGCTGTGGTGGCGAGTGCCGATCGTGCCGGCCATCGCTCGCCCGGGCGGCGGCGGGCTAGGCCGACGCCGCCGGGGCCCGGGCCTCGTCGAGGGCGCCGAGCGCGGTGGTCACGAGGGTGGCGAAGGCGGCCTCGTCGGTCACGGCCAGGTCGGCCAGGACCTTCCGGTCGACCTCGATGCCCGCCTCGCGCAGGCCGGCCACGAACACGCTGTAGCTGGTGCCGTTCTGGCGGCAGGCGGCGTTGATGCGCTGGATCCACAGGCGCCGGAAGTCGCCCTTGCGGGCACGGCGGTCGCGGAAGGCGTACTGCAGGCTGTGCATCACCTGCTCGTTGGCGGCGCGGTAGGACCGGCTCTTGTTGCCGTAGTAACCCTTGGCGCGCTCGAGCGTGACACGGCGCTTCTTCTTGGAGTGGACGGAACGCTTCACCCGGGCCATGGGGAGCTCCTTTCGTCGATCGGGGGTCGGGGCCGTGCTCGGGGGTCGAGCACGGTCGGGCTCAGCGCCGGCCGAGCAGCCGCTTGATGCGGGACTCGTCGCCCGGCGCGAAGGTCGCCTCGCGGTTGAGGCGCCGGGTCCGGGTGGAGGGCTTCTTCTCCAGCATGTGGTTCATGTTGATCTGCCGGCGGCGGAGCTTGCCGGTGCCGGTGATCTTCACGCGCTTGGCTGCACCGCGGTGCGTCTTCATCTTGGGCATGGCTGTGTTCCTCGTTCGGGCGGCGGCGGCGGCACGGGGGCCGTCAGCCGTCGCTCGGCTGGTCCTGCTGGGGGGCTTCGGTCGGCGGGGCGGAGGCCACGGGGGCCGGCTGGTCACCGGCGGCCGCCGGGGCCAGCTGGTCACCGGTGGCCGCCGGGGCCGAGGCCCCGTTGGCCGACGGCTCGGCCGCCTCGCTCTCGGCCTGGCGCCGGGCCCGCTCGGATGCGGCCTGGGCCTTGCGGTCGGGCCCGAGCACCATCGTCATGTTGCGGCCGTCCTGCCGGGGGAAGATCTCGACCTTCCCCAGGTGCTCGACGGCGCCCACCACGTCGTCCAGGATGCGCCGCCCCAGTTCGGGGTGGTGCATCTCCCGGCCTCGGAAGGTGAGCGTGACCTTGACCTTGTGCCCGTCCTGCAGGAACCGCTCGACCTTGCGGGTCTTCGTGTCGAAGTCACCCTTGGAGATCTTGGGGCGGTACTTCATCTCCTTGATGGAGACGTTGCTCGCCTTGCGGCGTGATTCCTTGGCCTTCTGGGCCGCCTCGTACTTGTACTTGCCGTAATCCATGATCCGGCACACGGGCGGGTTCGCCTGGGCGGCGACCTCGACAAGGTCGAGGTCGGCCTCACGGGCGATGGCGAGGGCCTCGGGAAGGGGGCGGATGCCGATCTGCTGACCGTCCGGACCGACGAGACGCACCTCACGGGCACGTATCCGCTCGTTGATCCGGGGCTCGTTGTTCGCCGGCGTAGCTATCGCCGATCACTCCTCATCGATGCGCAGACACCTCCGTACGCATGGCGTGTGGTTCGCAACCCGACCTCCGCCGAAACGACGAACGGACGCCGGGGGAAGCCGACGTCCGTCAGCGGGCCAACGCCCGTTGCGACCCATCGACCCGGACGCACCCACCCCGGGGGGCGGTGGCCGGGTGGGGGCCCCCTGACCCCGTCACCGTGGTGACGGGCGGACCCCGCTTCCCTTGAAGTTGTGCGGCGTAGGCTACCAGCGGTCACCGGCGAGTCCACAATGGCCGGGCCGGTAAGGTCAACGGAACGATGAGCAGCCTCTGGACACCATCAGGTGAGCACCCGGTCGACCGCCCGGGGCGCGGCGCCCCCGCTGGGTCGTCGCCAGGGCCGTCCGCGCCGCCCGGCCCCGGCCCCGGGGTCGACCTCGACGACGCCGAGGCCATCGACCTCGACTCGCTCCCGCCCGACCAGCGGGCGGCGGCCGAGGAGTACGCCCGCCAGATCGAGGAGGCCCGCAGCCAGCTCCTCGAGACCCCGGCCGGCCTGGTCATCGGCCAACAGGCCCTGCAGTTCTACGACCTGGCCGCCCTCCATCTCAGCCAGCCCGAGCCCCGACTGGCCGACGCCCGGCTGGCCATCGACGCCCTGGCCGCGGTGGTCGAGCGGCTGGGCCCCGGGCTGGGCGAGGCCGAGACCCCGCTGCGCCAGGCCCTCAACCAGATCCAGCTGGCCTACGTGCAGGTGGCCGGCGCCGCCGGCGCCGGGCCCGCCGCGGAGTCCGGGCCGCCCGAGCAGTGACCGCCGGGGTCGACAGCCCGCCCCCGCTGGTCGGGGACGACGGTCCCGCGTCCGCGCCGCGCCGGCGACGGCGGCTGCTGGCGGCCCTCGCCCTGGTGGTGGTGGCCGCGGTGGTGGGCGGCGGTGCGCTGGCCCTGTCGCGGCGGTCCGACGGCGGCGGCGTCCGGCTCGACGTGGCCCTGGCCGGCGACTCGTTCGTCGAGCAGTCCCGCGACCAGTTCCGGGCCCACACCGACGCCGACGGCATGAGCTTCGACGTGGTCGCCTTCGGCGGCACCGCGGTGTGCGACTGGAAGGAGGAGATCGCCGCCTTCGCCCGGCGCCGCCCCCACACCCTGATCCTGTCCTACGCCGGCAACGACGTCACCCCGTGCATGCAGCGCACGCCCACGCCGTCGACGCCGCCCGAGACCGCCGCCGAGTACGAGTCCGACTTCACGACCATCGTCGCCGACGTCGAGGACGTCTCCCCCGACACGGCCATCTACATGGTGCCCCCGCCGCCGGTGCAGAAGCCCGAGTTCGAGGCCAACGCCGCCGCCATGCGGGCCATGTACCAGCGGTTCGCGGCCGACCACCCCGAGATCACCCTGATCGACGTCACCACCGAGCTGGGCCGCGACCACCTGTTCCACGCCGCCCTGCCCTGCGAGGCGTGGGAGGAGGCCGCGTGCGGGGCCGACGGCACGATCGTCCTGCGCCAGGACGACGGCATCCACCTCACCCCGGCCGGCGGCGAGCGCTACGCCCGGGTGATGCTGCGGGCCATCGGCGCCGGCGCCGGCTGACCCCGCCGCCCTCAGAGGGCGGTGATGCGGTCGGCCTCCCACCGGCCCAGCCGGCCGGGCACCAGCGCGAACCGCACCCGCTGGCCCACCGCGATGGTGCGGGTGCCGTCGGCGATGGCCGTGCAGTGGAAGGGCACGGCGGCGCCGTCGTCGCCCCGCACGGTGCCGAGCCCGCGGGGCTCGTCGAAGACCTCGACCGCGCCGGTCGCCTCCTCGAAGGGGGACATGGGCTCAGTGGACGATCTTGGCCAGCGGGAGCTCGATGATGTCGCTGGCGCCGGCGTCCTTGAGCGCCGGGATCAGCGTGTTGATCTCGGACTTGGCCACCACCGTCTCGACCGCGAACCCGCCCCGGCCGAACAGCTCGGACACCGTGGGCGCCTTCATCGAGGGCACCAGGGCGATGACCCGGTCGAGGTCGGCCGCCGAGACGTTCAGCTTGACCAGCACCTTGCCCCGGGCCTCGAGCACGCCGTCGAGCAGCACCTTGATCTGCTCCATCGCGTGCCGCTTGGCCTCGTCGGCGTAGGCGGCCGGGTTGGCGATGAAGGCGGTGAAGCTGGGCAGGATCTCGCCGATGATCTTGAGGTCCGCGGCCCGCAGGGCCCGGCCGGTCTCGGTGCCGTCGACCACGCAGTCGACGATGTCGGGCACCTTGGCCTCGGTGGCCCCGTAGGACAGCTGCACGTCGGCCCGCACCCCCCGGTCGGCGAGGAACCGCCGGGTGAGCCCCGGGTACTCGGTCGACACCCGCACGCCGTCGGGCAGGTCCTCGACCTTGTCCCACGGCGAGTCCTCGGGGACGGCCACCACGATGCGGAACGGGTTGGACGACGCCTTCGAGTACTCGAGCTCGCCCAGGGTCACGACGTTGCTCTCGGTCTCCTCCACCCAGTCGCGCCCGGCGATGCCGATGTCGAACAGCCCGTCGGCCACGTAGGTGGGGATCTCCTGCGGGCGCAGGATGCGGACCTCGTCGATGCGGGGGTCGGCGATGGATGCCTTGTACCCGACGGACGACGAGCGCCGGACCGCCAGGTCGGCCGCCTCGAACAGGTCGAGCGTGGCCCGCTCCAGCGAGCCCTTGGGGAGCACGAGCTTCAGCACGGCGTCGAGGGTAGGCGGCGGCGCCGCGGACGCGGCAACGCGATCGATGCCGGTCAGCCGGCGGCGGGCGGGAAGTCGCGGGCCAGCAGCGCCATCTCGACGGCCACCACGGCCGCCTCCTCGCCCACGTTGTGGCCGCCGGGCCCCTCGGACCGGGCCAGCGCCTGCACGTCGTCCTCGGTCGTGAGCACCCCGAAGGCGACCGGCACCCCGGTGGCCAACTGGACGTCCTGCACGCCCCGGGCGCACTCCCCCGCCACGATGTCGTAGTGGGTGGTCTCGCCCCGGATGACGGCGCCGATGCAGATCACGGCGTCGACCCGCCCCGAGCGGGCCAGGGCCCGGGCCCCGAACGGGATCTCGAAGCTGCCGGGGACCGACACCTCGACCACGTCGTCGGCCACGACGCCGAGGGCCTTGAGCCCCCGCTCGACCCCGTCGGCCAGCCGCTCGACGATGGCGGCGTTCCACCGGGCCCGCACCACACCGACCCGCAGGCCGCTGCCGTCGAGCCCCTCGGGCGTGCCGGCCCGGTCGCTCGCCTCAGCCACGGCCGTCGCCCCGGGCGGCCGTGCGGTCACAGCACATCGTCGAGTCCCTCCAGCAGGTGGCCCATCCGCTCGCGCTTGGTGCGCAGGTAGGCGATGTTCTCGGGGTTGGGCGCGGTCAGCAACGGCACCCGCTCGGTGATCTCGAGGCCGTAGCCCTCGAGGCCGCCGTACTTGGCCGGGTTGTTGGTGAGCGCCCGCATGGTGGTGATGCCCAGGTCGACCAGGATCTGGCTGCCGATGCCGTACTCGCGACTGTCGATCGGCATGCCGAGGGCGAGGTTGGCGTCCACGGTGTCGTGGCCCTGCTCCTGGAGGGCGTAGGCCCGCAGCTTGTGCCCGATGCCGATGCCCCGGCCCTCGTGGCCCCGCAGGTAGACGATCACGCCCAGCTCCTCCTCGGCGATGCGGCGCATCGACTCGTCGAGCTGGGGGCCGCAGTCGCAGCGCAGCGAGCCGAAGGCGTCGCCGGTGAGGCACTCGCTGTGCACCCGGACGAGCACGTCGCGCTGGCCCTGCACCGCCCCGCGGACCAGGGCCAGGTGCTGCTCGCCGTCGAGCACGGACTCGTAGGCGTAGCAGGTGAAGTCGCCCCACTTGGTGGGGATGCGGGCCTCGGCCACCCGCTTGACCAGCTTCTCGGTCTGGCGGCGGTAGCGGATGAGGTCGGCGATCGAGATGAGCAGCAGGCCGTGCTCGCCGGCGAACCGCTCGAGCTCGGGCAGCCGGGCCATGTCGTCCTTGGTCTGGTTGACCAGCTCGCACAGCACGCCGGCCGGGTACAGCCCGGCCATGCGGGCCAGGTCCAGCGCGGCCTCGGTGTGGCCGGCCCGCTTGAGCACGCCGCCCTCGCGGGCCTCCAGGGGGAAGATGTGGCCGGGGCGCAGCAGGTCGGCGGCCCGGGTCGACGGCGCCACCAGGGCCTGGATGGTGGCCGAGCGGTCGTGGGCGGAGATGCCGGTGGTGGTGCCGTGGCGGTAGTCGACGCTGACCGTGAACGCGGTGCGCATCGACTCGGTGTTGTTGGCCACCATCAGCGGCAGGTCCAGCTCGGCCGCCCGCTCACGCGTGACCGGGGCGCAGATCACGCCCGAGGTGTGGTGGAGGAAGAACGCGATGGCCTCGGGAGTGGCGAACTCGGCCGCCATGATGAGATCGCCCTCGTTCTCCCGGTCCTCGTCGTCGACGACCACGACGATCTCGCCGCGCCCGATGGCGGCGACGGCGTCCTCGACCTTGGCGAACGGCATCAGGCGTCCTTTGCGTCGGGGCCGGCCGGCGGGCCGCCATCGTTCCACGTGAGCAGCCGCTCGACGTACTTGACCGTGACGTCGACCTCGAGGTTGACCTGGTCGCCCGGGCCCTTGCGGCCGAGCGTGGTCACCGCCGCGGTGTGGGGGATGAC
>DASXRH010000488.1:0-5356 GCA_036506715.1 Acidimicrobiales bacterium | reverse complement strand
TCAGACCGGTGCGTCGGTCACGGTGGCCTGGGCCACCGGTCGGCGTCGCCCTCGCTGTAGATACTGCATGGTCACCCCCGAGGTCACGGCGTCGCGGCCCGGCTCGGCCGAGGTGGGGGCGGGCGGCGGGAACGCCGCGAGCAGGTCGCGGGCGGTGCGCTGGAGGGCCACCGGGGGATCATGCCAGCCGCCGCCGGCGGGAACGGCATCCGCGGTGCTCGCCGGAGGGGGTGACGGTCGCCGGTCTCCGTGCCCCCGGCTACTGCCGCCGGGGCGGGTTGTGCCAACCTGCCCGGCGTGGTCGATGCTCCCGCCGATGCCGCCGCCGGTGCCGGGCCGCAGGGGTGGCGGGTGTGGGTGGCCGGGGCCCGGCCCCGCACCCTGCCGGCGGCCGTCGTCCCGGTGCTGGTGGGCACGGCGTGCGCCGCGGGGCGCACCGACGTCGTCGCCTGGCGCGCCGTGGCGGCCGGCGTCGCGGCCCTCGCCCTCCAGGTGGGCACCAACTACGCCAACGACTACAGCGACGGCGTGCGGGGCACCGACAGCGGCGAGCGGCGGGTGGGTCCGCTGCGGCTCGTGGGCTCGGGGGTGCGGTCGCCGGGTGCGGTGAAGCGGGCGGCACTGCTCGCGTTCGCCCTGGCCGGGGTCGCCGGCCTGGCGCTCGCCGTGGCCGTCGGGCCCGAGCTGGTGGTGGTGGGCGCCGCCGCCATCGCCGCGGGATGGTTCTACACCGGCGGCTCCCACCCCTACGGCTACCTGGGCCTGGGCGAGCTGTTCGTGTTCGTGTTCTTCGGGGTGGTGGCCGCGGCGGGCTCGGCCTACGTCCAGGAGGAGGCGCTGTCCGCGCTGGCCCTGGCCGCCAGCGTCCCCGTCGGGCTGCTGGCCACGGCGCTGCTCGTGGTCAACAACCTGCGTGACATCCCCGGCGACACCGCCTCGGGCAAGCGCACCCTCGCCGTCCGCCTCGGCGACCGCCGGACCCGGGCCCTGTACGTGGGGCTGCTGGTGGGGGCGGTGGCGATGGTCCCGGTGGTGGCCGGCCTGGGCGGCCGGCCGGCGGCCGCGGCGGCGCTGGCGGCGATCCCGCTGGCCCGGCGGCCGGTCATCGAGGTGCTCGGTGGCGCCCGCGGCCCGGCGCTCATCCCGGTGCTTGGGGCCACAGGCCGGGTCCAGCTGGCCTTCGGCGCGCTGATGGCCGCCGGGCTGTGGATCTCGGCCTGAGGCCCCTCAGCCCCGGAGCTCGGCCACCAGGGCGTCGACCTCGTCGGGGGTGGTGACGATGCTCGGACCCACCCGGACGTGCTCGTCGGCGTAGGGGGTGACGCTGGCGGCGAAGCCGGCCGAGGCCAGCTGGCCGACCACGGCGCCCGGCTCGGTGCCGTCGACGTCGAAGCAGACGATGCCGGCCGACAGGTCCTCGCCTGCCGGGGTGACCAGCCGCACGCCGGGGACCTCGGCCAGGCCTGCCTTGAGCTGGGTGGCCTGCTCCCGGGTGCGGGCCGCCACCCGGTCCCGCCCGATGGCGAGGTGGAACCGGAACGCCTCGGCCAGTGCCCAGCGGTGCTCGAAGCTGTGGTAGCCGCCCGGAGTGAACCGCAGCCCGTCCATCGGCGCCGGCGGCAGGCCGTTGAGCCACTCGCCGAAGCTGTTGGGTTCGAACGCCGGGACCGCGGCATCGACCGCCGCCCACGCCTCCGGCCGACCCCACACGATGCCGGTG
This sequence comes from Acidimicrobiales bacterium, assembly GCA_036506715.1. Classification (GTDB taxonomy): domain Bacteria; phylum Actinomycetota; class Acidimicrobiia; order Acidimicrobiales; family VFJN01; genus ZC4RG19. The sequence goes on along the minus strand of DASXRH010000488.1, from coordinate 3,636 downwards.
CCCCGGGGGCCGAACAGCCACTTGTGGGTGCCGGCCACGAGGAAGTCGCAGCCCAGGTCGGCCACGCCGGCGTCGAGGGCGCCGAGGCCGTGGACCCCGTCCACGCACAGCAGCGCCCGGTCGTCGGGGGCCCGGCCGGCGTTGGCGGCGGCCAGCGCGTCGGCGATGGCCCGCACCGGCAACGCCACGCCGCTCACCGAGTGGACCCATGTCACAGCCACCACCCGGGTCGCCGGCGTGACCCCGGCCAGGAGCCGGCCCACGATCTCGTCGGCCCCCGCCGCCGCCGGGTCGTCGTAGAGCCGGACCCGGCGGACCGCCGTCCCGGTGCGGGCGGTGCGCAGGGCCCACGCCTGGTGGGTGGAGTAGAAGTCGTGCTCGGTGGTGAGGACGTCCTGGTCGGGCCGCAGGCGCAGCCCGCCGTAGAGCAGGCCGAGACCCTGCGTGGTGCTGTCGGTCAGGGCCACCTCGTCGGGGCTGGCGCCCAGGTAGTCGGCGGCCGTGGTGCGGACCGCGCCCTCGGCGTCCTGCTCGGTGGCGGGCAGGTAGCCGTGGGTGTCGGCGTCGAGCCCCGCCCGGTGGCGCTCGATGGCCTCGGCCACCGGCCGGGGGTGGGCGGCCAGCACCCAGGCGGAGAACTGGGCGGTGCCGGCGGCCAGCGGGAACTGGTCGCGGACCGAGGTCCACGACGTCGGGTCGAACGCCGCGGGCTCGTCGTCGGTGGGCGCCGCCCGGTCGTCGCCGCCGTCGCCGCCGTCGCCCGAGCACGCGGCCAGCCCGCCGACCGCCAGGCCGCCGGCGGCCAGCGACGAGTGGTGGAGGAAGCGGCGGCGCGACAACCCGTTCATCGGGCCAGTGTGCGTCACGGCGTACCGGTGACGTCGGCCAACCACGGCAGCACCAGGCCGGCGAACCGCCCGGGCTGCTCGAGGTGGGCGCTGTGGCCGGCGCCGGGGACCAGGGCGACCCGGGCGTTGGCCCCGATGGCGGCGGCGGCGTCCCGGGCGATGGCCGCGTAGCGGTCGTCGTCGGCGCCGGCGATCCACAGGACCGGCACGTCGATGGTGCCGAGGGCGTCCCACAGGGGCGCCTGGGACCCGGTGCCGGCCAGCTCGAGGCTGGTGGCCAGGCCCTCGGCGGTGTTGCGGCGGCGCTCGTCCTCGAACCGGGCCTCGGGGGGCAGGCCGGCGAACAGCGGCAGGGCCAGCCAGTGGGCGACGAACGCCGGCACCCCATCGACCCGGATGCGGTGGGCCAGCGCCGCGTCGGCGGCCCGGCGCTCGGCCCGGGCGTCGGCGTCGGGGATGCCCGGGGTGCCGCCCACGATCACCAGCGCCCGCACGGCCTCGGGGGCGTGCACGGCCACGTGCAGGGCCATGCGCCCACCCATCGAGTAGCCGATGTAGACGCCTGGCCCCCCGGCCTCGGCCAGCAGCCGCCCCGTGGTGGGCAGGTCCGCGGCCACGGCGCCCGACCCGCCGTGGCCCGGGGCGTCGAGCCGGACGACCTCGTACCCGGCGGCCAGCGTGGGCGCGAGCGGCCCCCAGCACCGCCCGGTCTGGCCGAACCCGTGGACCAGCACGATCCGGGGCCCGGCGCCGTCGCGTTCGCCGTGGAGGGGCACGGCGAGGGATTCTTACGCCTGCGATGAGCCCCCCGCCGCCCGCCACCGATCCGGCCGCCGTGCAGGCGACGTTCTGCGCCACCCTGGTCGACGAGTGGGTGCGGGCCGGGCTGGTCGACGCCGTGGTGTGCCCGGGGTCCCGGTCGACGCCGCTGGCCCTGGCGCTGGCCGACCACCCCGGCGTGCGGCTCCACGTGCATCACGACGAGCGCTCGGCGGCGTTCCTGGCCCTCGGCGTCGGGCTGGCCACCGGCCGGCCGGCGGTGGTGCTCACCACCAGCGGGACGGCGGCGGCGGAGCTCCACCCCGCGGTAGTCGAGGCCGACCTGGCGGCCGTGCCGCTGCTGGCCTGCACCGCCGACCGCCCGCCCGAGCTGCGGGACGTGGGCGCCCCTCAGGCCATCGACCAGGTCCACCTGTACGGGCGGGCCGTGCGGTGGTTCGGCGACCCCGGCGTGCCCGAGGCCTCCGGCGCCGGACGGTGGCGGGCGTTCGCCGCCCGGGCCTGGGCCGCCGCCACCGGGGACCGACCGGGCCCGGTCCACCTCAACCTGCCCTTCCGCGAGCCGCTGGTCGGCACCCCCGGCCCGCTGCCCCCCGCCCGGGCCGACGGCCCCTGGGCGCGGGCCGCGGCGCCCCTCGGGGCCGGCGCCGTGGCCGACCTCCCCGCCGGGCTGGCCGGCCGCCGGGGGCTGATCGTGGCGGGCGCCGCCCCGGTCGAGGGGGCCGCGGTCCACGCCGTGGCCGCGGCGCTGGGCTGGCCGGTGGTGGCCGAGCCCCGCTCGCCGGCGTGGCTGCCGGCCGCCACCACCATCGCCCACCTCGACGCCATCCTCCGCTCGCCCCGGGCCGCCGCCGACCTCCGGCCCGAGGTGGTGGTGCGGCTGGGGGCGCCGGGCTCGTCCCGGGTGGTCAACGAGTGGATCGCGGCGGCCGGCGCCACCGAGGTGGTGGGCGGGGCGTCCGGGTGGTCCGACCCTGCCGCCACCGCCACCGTGGTGGCCGCCGACGCGGCAGCCGTGGTGGCCGCCCTGCGGGCCCAGGCCCAGGCCGTGGCGCCGCCGGCCGGCTGGCTCGACCGCTGGCGGGCGGCCGGCGAGGCCGCCGACCGGGCCCTGGCCGCCGCCCTCGCCGCCGGCCCGCCGGGCGAGCCGGCCGTGGCCCGGGCCGTGGCCGCCGCGCTGCCCGACGGCGCCCGGCTGGTGGTGTCGTCGTCGATGCCCGTGCGCGACGTCGAGCGCTACGCCCGCCCCCGCACCGGCCTCACCGTGGTGGCCAACCGGGGGGCCAACGGCATCGACGGCGTGGTGTCCACCGCGCTCGGCGTGGCCGTGGGCGGCGGCGGGCCGACCGCCCTGCTCGTGGGCGACCTGGCCTTCCTCCACGACAGCAACGGCCTGCTCGGCGCCGCCGGGCGACCCGCCGACCTGGTGTGCGTGGTGGTCGACAACGACGGCGGCGGCATCTTCTCGTTCCTGCCACAGGCCGGCTCGCTGCCGGGCGACCGCTTCGAGCGCCTCTTCGGCACCCCCCACGGGCTCGACCTCGTCGCCCTCGCCGCCGGCTACGGGGTCGACGCCCGCCGCCTCGACGCGGGCGAGGACGTGGGCGAGGCCGTGGCCACCGCGGCCGCCAAGGGCGGGCTGCGGGTGGTGGTCGTCGCCACCGGCAGGGTGGCCAACGTCGAGGACCACCGCCGCGTCGACCAGGCCGTGGCCGCGGCGGTGGAGGCGGCCCTGGACTAGTGGACCCTCGCGGAAATCATCGTGGCGTCTCGCCGGCCAGATTCGCCGCTGGACGTCGACCTCGTCGTCGCCGCAGCCGCTGCTGCGCCTTCCTCCTGCGTCCTCGCTAGCGACAAATCTGGCTCGGCGATACATCCACGTGACTTCCGCGAGCGCCCACTAGCGTCCGTGGCCCCCGTGGCCACCCCCGCCCGGCGCCGCTTCGCCGTCGCGGGCGCGCACGACCCCTGCGGCCGAGCACCTGGGCACAGGACCGGGGAGATCCCT